>DQVG01000066.1 GCA_015661865.1 Desulfurobacteriaceae bacterium | reverse complement strand
TTATATATGAAAAAGCTTTTAAGTGCAAAGATCCAATTTTAAAAGACCTATGTAATCGTTTTATCAATAGACATTTATTTAAAGTAAAGGAAATAGATATCTCTGATATTCTGGAAATAGAAAAAATAAAAAACAATTTAAAGAAAAAAAGGCTGGATCCTCAGTATTACTTAGAAATAATAAAAACTCATCGTCAAGCTTATTCTTATTACATTCCAAATGAAAAGGATTTAATATTAATAAATGATAATGGAAAACTTATGGAAATATCTTCTTACTCTCCTACAGACGCTATTAAATCTCTTACCCGAAAAGTTGAAAAATATTACTTAGTTTATGCTCCAGAAATAGAAAGATAAAGTTTTTAATTTTACCACCAATATTGTCTTAATTGAAAAAAACTATATTTTTATATTAGGAAGAAGCTTTAATAAAATCATTGGAATAAAGCATTAATAAATTAAAACTTTTAGGTGAAAAATCATGGAACTTTCAGAAAGAGAAAAGAAAATTTTATTTTTAATTTGTGAGGAATATTTAAAAAATAAAGAGCCTATAGGATCTAGATATTTATGGAAAAAATATAAATTACCTTATTCTCCATCTACAATTAGAAATATTATGTCAGACTTAGAAGATAAAAATTTAGTTTATCAACCTTACTTTTCTGCGGGTCGAGTCCCTACAAATGAAGGTTTAAAATTATACTTGGAACATCTGCTTTTAGATATATCATCAAATGATACTTTATATTTTGATGAAAAAAAATATTTAAAAGAAGATATTTTTAAGGAAATTTCTAAAACCCTTTCCGAAAGAACCAAACTTTTAAGCTTTTCTTTAGACCTTTCTTATAAAGATGCTAAAATTGATTTTATTCAGTTGATCCCATTATCTAAAAAACAATATTTATGTTTAATTTTTTTAAATAATGGTCAAAGTATTCATAAAACCTTTTCTTTGCCTTATAACTTAGAAAAATCTACTTTACTTTATATTCAAAGTTATCTGAATAAGTTTTTAAAAAATTTATCTATAAAAGATGCCTATTTAAAACTTTTAAAATTAAAAAATGAAGAAAACTTACTTTTAGAAACTTTTCGAGAAATTATAAAAATTTTAGCTAGCTCCTGTGAAAACTTTTACTTTTATGGTCTTCATAATTTAATAGAAAATATAAATAATTTAGAAGAAGTTAAAAATATAGTTAAAGTTTTAGAAGAAAAGGAAAAGATTTTATCTATATCTAAGGCTCTTTTAGAAAGTTTAAAAAGTAACTTAAGTATAATTTTAGGAGCAGATGTAGATAAAGAGATTTTTTCCGAATTTAGTTTTGTAGTTTCAAAAGTGAAACAAAGGGGAAACGACATAGGACTTATAGGGATTATAGGTCCTAAATTCATGGAGTATAAAAAGGCAGTAAGATATGTGGAAAAAGCTTCTAATATTATTTCTTCTTATTTCTCAGAGTAAGGCTTATATACTATTAAAAAATATTAGGTATTCTATTAATCCGGAAAAAGAAAGGTATGTTTTAGATTTTTCATTTAAATTAAAAAAAAAATATATAAGTGTTTCTAAAAATAAAAACAAAATTTGTATATATACCAAAAATGTTAAAGCTAGTTACCGATTCCCAAAAGTTATTTATTTTCATAATTCAAAGATAGTTAAAAAACTTAAACTTTTTAAAAAAATAAATCCAAAAGTATGTTTTTATATAAAAACCTCTAACTACATTCTTGATTATTTTATTTATAAAAATAAGCTTGTTTTAGATTTTTATAAAAAAGATATAGAAAGATTAAAAACTAAGCAACGTCAAAAATTTGCTGAAAGTTTAAGAAAGCAACATAAATTTATAGTTGTTTTGGATCCAGGACACGGGGGCTTTGACAGCGGAGCAGTTTGGCCAGTAAAATCAAAAAGACCTTATCTGAAAGAAAAAGATATTGTTTTAAAATTAGCCAAATTAGTAAAAAAACATTTAGAAAAACATCCCAATGTAAAAGTTATTTTAACTAGAAAAAAAGATGTCTATGTTTCTTTGTATGAAAGAAGTAAAATTGCAACAGATTATGGAGCAGACATATTTGTTTCTTTACATGTAGACTCCTTACCAAAATCTTCAAAAGTTTCTGGGGTAACCATTTATATTTCTTCTCCAAGATATAAGAAATATTCTCAAAAAATGGTAAGAGTTTTTTCAAGGGAATCTGTGCCGGTCAAAGCCGTATTTGAAAATTTAGCTCCTAGCATTACTTACTCTTTTAGTGATGATTTGGCTTATTATCTAAAAAAACATATAAAAAAGGTATATAAGAGGAAAGTTACTATAAAAAGACATCCAAAAAATATAGTTGTTATTAGAACTCCAGGTAGACCTAGTGTTTTAATAGAGGCTGGCTTTATTACAAATAAATATGACCGAAATTTTTATATAAATAAAAGAAAGATGAATAAACTAGCTAAAGCTATTGCAGATGGTATATACGCTTATTTAAAAGCCCATTATAATAAAAAAACTTGTCAAACTAAAAAGTTTGTTTATCACGTTAAAAAAGGAGATACTCTTTGGGAAATTTCACGAAAATTTAAAGTTTCTATAAATAAAATAAAAAAATGGAATAATTTAAAGTCATATACTCTATATCAAGGTCAAAAACTTTTTATTTATAAAAGAATCTGTAACTAATCTAAAATTTCTAAATCTATTTTGTTCAATCTACTTAACTAAAATTTAAAGTAATATTATTCTATTATTTATATTTATTAGTCTTTTATATTTTAAAATAGAAAGTATCTGCAGGGAGGATTTTATGAAAAAAACTTTGGTTATAGTAGAATCTCCTTCTAAAGCTAAAACTTTGTCTAAAATTTTGCCTAAAAACTATATAGTTAAAGCATCTTTAGGACATGTAATAGATCTTCCCGAACATGAGTTTGGAGTGGATATAAAAAATAATTTTAAACCTAAATTTGAAATTATGAAAGGAAAAGGAAAAATAATAAAAGAATTAAAAAAATTAGCAAAAGAAGTTGATGAAATCTTGCTTGCTTCAGACCCCGA
>DQVG01000154.1 GCA_015661865.1 Desulfurobacteriaceae bacterium | reverse complement strand
TTTGGTAACTTTTTTATTTTCTTTTCCTTACATAAACAACTCATTTAAATCCTCTTAGTTAATTCTTGGTATATATCTTTAAGCAAAAATCTTTTAAGCTTTCCTATTCTTGTTTTAGGTAAATTTTCAAAAGTTATTTTTATTTCCTTAGGTCTTTGCCAAGATTGTAAAGTTTTTAATTTTTTAAAAATTTCTTCTTTTAATATTTTTTCTAAACCTGGATATTTATAAAATTCTTCGTACGGTTTTACAATTAAAGCAAGTTTTCCATCTATATATACTAAAGCACATTCCTCTATAAAGGGACTTTGTAAAATTCTATTTTCTATATCCTCTGGAAAAATTTTTTTACCTGTATCTAAAACTATTAAATCTTTTTTTCTACCTGTTATATATAAAAAATTTTCCTCATCAATTTTTCCCAAATCCCCAGTTTTAAAATATCCTTGATTATTAAAAACTGCTTGAGTTTCTTCAATTTTATTAAAATATCCTTTCATAACGTTTGGACCTTTTACTAAAATCTCTCCATCTTTATCTATTTTTACTTTGCAATATTTAATAGGAAGACCTACAGAACCAATTTTAAATTTGTTGGGCCGATTAAAGCTAATAACCGGGGAAGTTTCTGTAAGGCCATAACCTTCCAAAATAGTATATCCTAAATTGTAAAAGTCTTGAGCTATTTTTACAGGTAACTTTGCACCTCCACTAATAAAATATCTTATAAAAGGTGCAAATTCTTCATGAAGTTTTTTGAAAAATAATTTTTTTAAATGTTTAATATCTAAAGTTCTAGTTATTCCTGTTAAAAAAGAAAAAGTGATTTTTTTAAGTTTACTATCTTCAATCTTTTTATAAATTCCATTTAAAAATAATTGAAAAAGTTTTGGAACTCCGGTTAAAATTGTAATTTTAGCCTCTTTTAAAGTTGAGACAATATCTTTAGAAGTTAAATATTCTATTTGAAAACTTTTTATTCCAAAAGTAAAGGGAAGAATTAAAGTGGTCATTAAAGGATAAGCGTGAAAATAAGGTAAAATTACTATTATTCTATCTGAACCTTTTATAATTTTTGTTTCATCTATCCCATAAATATTAGATAATATGTTTTTAAAAGTAAGCATAACTCCCTTAGGATCTCCTGTTGTCCCAGAGGTATAAAGAATTTGCATGGTTTCGTTTATATCTCGATCTACTAAACTAAAATCTGAAAAAGAATTTAAATGTACATCCTCTAAAATAATAACTTGAGGTTTATAGCCCAAGTTCTTTATAGCCTCTTTTGTAACTTTTAAATTATTTTTTGAAGAAAAAATAACTCTAGGTTGGCAATCTCTTAAAATTTTAAAAAGCTCTAAGGAAGATAAAAAGGGATCTACAGGAACAACTATATTTCCCTTAAATATAGTTGCAAAGTAGGCTCCAATAAAGTAGGGGGAATTTTCGGAAAATATTATTACTCTATCTTCTTCTTGGGTTTTTAAGTTTTTTTGATAATATGAAATTAACTTTCCAAAATCTTTTAAGGTATATTCTTTATAAGCTCCATTTTTCTTTTGATAGTATATTGGAATATCTTTTAAAAAATTTTCCTTCCAAATATTTAAAAGTTCATTTTTCATTTTCAAAAAGCCCTTTAAAAATACTATCTTTTAAATATAAATGAAGAAATATATAAATAGTTTTGTTCCTTCGGAGATATTTCGGCTACTGCTAATTTTTCTAACTTAAAATTATATTTTTTAAGTTCCAAAAAGTCACTTTGAAATAGATCATCAGAAATTAATACAATTTTTTTTATAAATGTATTTTTTATTACTTCTTTGAAAAACTTTGGGCTAATTGGAGATTTGTTTTCTATAATAAGAACATCTGGATTTATACTAATAAGGTCTGGAATACTTTCTAAAATGGATTTTGAAAAGAAATATAAAATTTTTTGCAAACGTGCTAAATCTTTGTTAATCAAGGCATCGTAAACATTATAAGGAGATGGGTCAAAACCAAAACTTTTATTAAAAATCCTAGCTAAAGGAATAGTAAAAACTCCTACTTTTGCATTTATATGAGCTAAAGTATTATAAAAATCTTTTTTAAAAAGATTTTTCAAGTATGAGATTATATCTGGCAGAATATAAGAGTTTTCTGGGAAATTACTTTCAGAAGAAATTCGAAAAAGAAAATTATCTACTTTTTCATAAGTAAAATTTCTTCCAAATTCCATTACTTTACAAAATTCTTTGTCAAAATTTTTATGAATAGAACCTCCACAAATTTTAGAATCTAGATTTTTTAAAAATTCTTGAAGCTCAAATAATTTTTTTTCAGGATAATTCATAGAAACATTAATTCTTAAAAGTAAGTCCTTCTTTATAGAATTAAAGCAAAATATACTTTCCGGCCACAGGTCATAATTATCTTTAAAAGCTTTTTTTACTTTCGAAAATAAGTTTTGAAGAGGTTTTTTTAATAATATAAACTTTTCTAATACGATTTTTCTTCTATCTGGAAAGAATTTAGCAACACTTTGATTTTTATAGTGATTTGATTTTGGAGATTTTATAATATAAATAAAGGGATCTAAAGGTTTTTGGTTTACACTTTTAAGGAAGGTTTTTACATTTTTCATAAAAAAACCTCATATAAATTTAAATTCTTACAGGGATGTTATTATCTAAAAGGTACTTTTTAACTTCCAAAATGGATATCTCTCTAAAATGGAAAATGGATGCAGCTAAAGCTGCACTTGCTCCTACTTTAAAAGCCTCGAGAAAATGCTCTTTTTTTCCAGCTCCTCCGGATGCAATTACAGGAATTTTTACTTTATCACAAATGATTTCTAAAAGTTCTAAGTCATAGCCATTTTTCGTACCATCTGTATCCATTGAAGTTAAAAGAATTTCCCCAGCTCCCAATTTCTCTACTTTTTTAGCCCAGTTTATGGCATCTATACCGGTTGAGGTTCTTCCGCCATGAATATAAACTTCAAAAAAAGTTTTTTTATTTTTTATTTTTCTTTTAACATCTATAGCAACAACAATACATTGAGAACCAAAAATTCTAGCCCCTTCCCTTATAAGATCCGGATTTTTTACAGCAGCAGTATTTATGGAAACTTTATCAGCTCCAGCTAAAAGTAAATTCCTAATATCTTCTATAGTTCTTATTCCCCCTCCAACCGTTAAAGGCATAAAAACTTGCTCGGCAGTTTTTCTTACAACATCTATCATAATAGACCTTTTTTCATAAGAGGCTGTGATATCTAAAAATACAAGCTCATCTGCCCCTTCTTTATCGTATACTTTAGCTTGCTCTACCGGATCTCCAGCGTCAACCAAACTTACAAAGTTTACTCCTTTTACTACCCGACCGTCTTTAACATCCAAACAAGGAATAATTCTTTTGGCTAGCACTTTAAAACCTCTAAAATAGCTTCTTTGTATACTTTTACCATAAAGTCAATTTCATCTAGGGTAATAGATAAAGGAGGCATAAATACTAAAATTGGGCCTAAAGGTCTAGTAAACACGCCTTTTTCTATTATTTTCCTGGAAACTTTTCTTCCGATATCTTCTTTCCAAGTAAAAGGTATTTTTCTTTTTTTATCTTTTACAAGTTCTATACCCCAAATAAACCCAATTCCTCTTATATCTCCTACAAATTCTAAATCAAAAAGTTCTTCTTTTAAACGTTTTTCTATAAATAAAATTTTTTCTTTTAAAGTATAAGGATATCCCTTTTTTCTAAAAAGTCTTAAATTTTCCAAAGCTACTCTACAACCTAAAGGATTTCCGGTATAAGTATGACCATGAAAAAATGTTTTTCCGGAAGCGTAATCTCCTCCATAGAAAGCTTGATATATTTCTTCCGTACATAAAGTAGCAGCTAAAGGCATATAACCTGCAGTCAGTCCCTTTGAAACAGCCATAATATCAGGTTTTACATCTTCAACCTGACAAGCAAAGTATTTTCCAGTTTTTCCAAAGCCAGTTGCTACTTCATCTAAAATAAGTAAAATATTATATTTATCACAAAGCTCCCTTACTTTCTTCAAATAACCTTTGGGATGAGTTATTACTCCAGCTGCAACTTGAACTAAAGGTTCCATAACAAAAGCTACAATTTTATCTGCATATTTTTCAAAAACTTTTTCTATTTCCTCTAAAGATCTTTCATAAGCTTCTTTTTTATCTCCAAAAACACTCTCTGGAAAAGGGGCAGGGACTTTTATAGTTTCAAAAAGAAGATCTTTATATAAAGAATGAAATAAATCTACTCCTCCTAAAGACACACTTCCTATTGTATCCCCATGATAAGCTCCCGAAAGTTTTACAAATAAGTATCTATTATTATCTCCTTTCATTTTATGGTATTGATAAGCCATTTTTAAGGCAACTTCCATTGCTGTAGAGCCATCATCTGAGTAAAACACATGTTTTAAATTTTTAGGAGCTATATCTAAAAGAGCTTTGGCAAGTAAAATAGAAGGTAAATTTGCTGCCCCAAGCAAAGTAGAGTGAGCTATTTTATTTGCTTGATCATAAAGAGCCTCATTTAATTCTTTTACATTGTGACCATGAACATTACACCATATAGAGCAAACTCCATCTAAATATTTTTTTCCATTTATATCAATAAGATAATTCCCTTCTCCCTTTACTATAATTAAAGGTTTATATTTTTCATACTCTG
>DQVG01000110.1 GCA_015661865.1 Desulfurobacteriaceae bacterium | reverse complement strand
TTGGCAAGAGCATAGTTATCTTATAGAAGCTTTATTAACTAAACTTTTTGAGGATTTTAAAAAAGAAAATCCTCAATACAAAGATATCTTAGATAAAGTCTTTATCCTTGCTATGGGGAAACTTTCAAGTTATGAAATCAATTACCGCTCGGATATAGATCTTATTTTTGTATATGCAGATTCTATTAGTAAAAAAGATAGATTCTTTTTTGATAATATAATTAAACTTTTTATAGAAAAGCTAGAAAAGTATTTTTTCATAGATCTTAGACTAAGACCTTTTGGAAGTAAAGGCCCTCTTATAATCTCTTTGGAAGATTTAGAAAACTATTTTTTTAAATTTGCTAGGCCCTGGGAAAAATTAGCTTACTTTCGCTCTCGTATTATACTGGGTCCTTTATCTAAAAAAAGGGAGTTAGAAAATTTAATTAATCAGTTTGTTTTTTCTAGTCTAGATGATATTAGAAAAGAGATAGTAAAGCTTAAAAATTTACTTTTAGAATACAAGGAAAAAACTAATTTAATTAATATAAAAGAAGGTGTAGGAGGAATTCGATATATAGAATTTCTAGCTCAAGGTTTAAGTTTAATTTTTCACCCTAAAATAAAAGAACCTTTAATTGCTCAAAAAACTCCAAAACTTCTAGAACTTTTAAATTTTTATGGAATTATTTTAAAAGAGGAAAAAGATTTTTTAATTGAAACTTACTATTTTTACAGAGATATAGAGCATTTTCTTCAAATAAAAGAATTTAAACCTAGATATTCTTTTCATCCCGAAAGTGAAGAAAGCTGCATATTTGCCAAGCTTTTAGGATACACCCCAGATTCTTTTAGGAAAAAATTAGAAATTTCTAGAAAAAAAGTTAAAGAAATTTTTGAAAGATATTTTGAGGAAAAACGAGAAGATATATATTTTTCTACCTTAACCAAAAGAAAATTAAAACTTTTAGGTTTTAAAAATTATGAAAAACTTTTTGAAATTTATCAAAATGTTATATCATCTAAGGGAATATTAAAAGATAGTTTTGAAAAAATTGACAAATTATTTTCTAAACTCCTACCTTATATTTTAGAAGGGAAGTATAAAGATAATAAATTTAAAAATTTTTTAAAAATTGTTCAAAATCCCTACTTTCTAAACTACTTTTATCAATTGAAAGATGATGAAAAAGCTCTAAAAATTCTAACTTATATATTAGAAGCTGACTATTTTACAGATATACTTTTAGAGTATCCAGAATTATCTGAAGAAGTTTTTATGGTTAATTTTCTAAATCCTAGTTTCCGTTTTCCCGATCTTGTCGATACTATATTAAATACTAAGGAAGAAAAAAGAAAAAATTTAAAAAAGACTTACGAACTATCTTTATATTTAGCTTATAAATTATCAAATATTGATATTACTAAACTTGCCTTTAACTACTCTTTATTAACTCATGCTTTTATATATGCTATAGCTAAAAAATTAGAGACAAAGGCTAGTATATATGCTCTTGGAAAGTTAGGCGGATATGAGCTTTTATTTTTTGGAGATTTAGACTTAATTTTTATTTCCAAAAACTTAGAGGAAAAGAAGAAAACTTAAAACTTCTTCCTAAGTTAGTTGAAAAACTAAAACTTTTAGACTATGAAATCGATTTAAGATTAAGACCCTATGGAAGTCAAAGCGAAATAGCTCCGCCCTTATCTTACTATAAAAAATACTTTGAAAAAGTGGCTAGGTTATGGGAAAGATTAGCTTACACAAAGGCTAAAGATATTTATTTAAAGTTAAAAGAATTTGAAGATATATTAAAAAACTTTCTTTTTAAAAAAGATCTTACGAAAGATGATTTAGATGAGATTTTAACCTTACTAGATAAACTAATTACTACTTACCAGTCTGAAGATCCTATTAAATACTCCTACGGTGGATTAGTAGCTTTAGAATTTATAGGTTATACTTATCAATTATTTTATAAATTTAAAGAACCTAATTTATTTAAAGTTTTAAATTTTATTTCTCAAGATATAAAAATTGATTTTACAAAAGACTATATTTTCCTAAAGAAGTTAGAGTTAGAAAAGAAACTTCAAAAAGATAATTTTTATCTTTTAGAAGAGGAAAAAGCTTATATGGATAAAATTAAAGAAAAAGTAAAAAATTATTTTAATTTTCTTAAATCTAAACTTCCAACTTAAAAATAGGGTGAAAAATGAGATTAAAAGTTAACTTAGTAACAGAAAAAAATTCTATCTTAGATTTTAATTATCAATACTATTTATATTCCTCTATATGTAATTTAATAAAAAATATAGATATGAAGTACGCCTCTTATCTTCATGATAAAAAAGGTTTTAAATTTTTTACTTTTTCTAGACTTTTTGTAAAAAATCGAAAAATATTAAAAGAAGGAATAGAAATTTTAGATGGAAAACTTCACTTTTATTTATCATCCCCATCCCAGGAATTTATTCAAAAATTTGTTAAGGCTTTATTTGAAAATAGGACTATAAGAATAAAAAACCTAAAGTGCAATATAGATACCGTAGAGCTTATAAAAACTCCAAATTTTAAAAATAAAGTTTTATTTAAGACCTTATCCCCAATTTGTTTAAGAACAAAAAAGAAAATAAATGGAAAGATAAAGGATTATGAGATTTTACCAGATGATGAGTTATTTAAAACTAATCTTATAAAAAACTTAATAAAAAAATTTGAAGTGTATTATAATGAAAAGTGTAAATATAAAATAAATGATATAAATATTCTTTCTTCAAAGCCAAAAAGGATAAAGATAAAAGACTTATATTTTAGATGTGCCGAGTTAGTTTTTGAAATAGAAGGAGATAAAGAACTTATAAAATTTGGTTACGAATGTGGTTTTGGAGAAAAAAATAGTATGGGCTTTGGAATGGTTGAAAAGGTTAAGTAAGTTTGATATGTAAAAGTTAATAAGCTATGGACAAGGTATTAGAAGAATTTGGTAGGTGGTTTTTAAATTTTACATATTCAACCTAACTTAAAAAAATAATTGATTTTGGAGATGCAGTCCTCATAATGGGTAAATTTTAGTTTCTTTGGTTATGGAAATATTTATAGTCTTGACTGTAAGTAAAAGCTATTATTTGTTAATTCAAAAATAAAAGGTAACTAGAAAAATTTCAAAAGCTTAGGATATTTATATAAAAATTTATTTTTAACAGAAATTCAAATAAATTTTTAGAAGGTTAAATATAAACAGTAGGCCTATTTTTTACTGGACGGGACATCCTTTTGTTGATGCAGGATTAGCAACTATTTTATTACATGCAGGAAAATCTCATCCTGAGAAACTAACTTCTCAGGATGTAGAAAATACAATAGATTTTGTATCAAAGCTTTATGCAAAAAAAGTTTGGGCTTCAAAGTATTTGCACGGAAAAATTTTTCCAAATAATGGAATAATAATGGCAAATCCTAGTATGGCTAAAAAGAGAAGTCCGGAAAATATTTCTAAAAACTTAAAAGAATTATATAAGGCAATCCCAGAAGTTTTAGATCCTTCATCAAAAGAAAGAAGATGTATTATTTGTGGAAGAAGAAAACCTTATGAAAAAGAAGATGTATATAGATCCATCTTTCCTCTTTTGGGAACTGGAGGAATGCTTAACTTTTTTCCTGCAGCAAATTTACATGGAGGGGATATTTGTGCCCATTGTTTATTTTTAGTTCAACTTATGCCAGTAGTAGCCTACAACTTATCTAAGGTTCTTGTTATCCACGCATATCCGTATGAAAAAATGCTTAAACTTTGTGAAGAAAGTTTTTCCCGGGCAAAGGAAGAATTTTTATTATCAAAAGATAATGATTTTGAATATAACCTAGATTTTAAGAAGGCAGAAAATTTCTTTTTTAAGAAAATTATTGATATTACAAGAAAGGTAGAAACTGGTAGTAAATTTTGGAAAGATATTAGCATTACTTTATATTATTTTATAAATGGAAATAAAAGTGGAAGTCAAGATATTGATATTATACATATTCCAAATTCTGTCTTAAGATTTATAGCTTTTGCTGGAGAAGTAGATATTAAAGGTTGGAAAAATATAGTTAAAAGAGGGTGGGGTACTAGTAAAAAGAAATCTTTTGAGGAATTAGAAAAAAAATATTCAAATGAGGTTTATCAAAGATTATTAAATGATGAAAATATTTTAGAATTTTTTTATGATAAACAAGAAAAAAAAGTTAATTGTAAATGGAACTTATTAAAATTTTATTGTTTAGAGGTGCTAAAGTTGGAGGAAAAAGTTTTAAGTTTCATTAAAGAAGTTGGAGACCGAATAGTAGAAACTATAGAAAAATTAGAAGATAACAAACTAAAACAAGTTGTTAGGGAATTAGAAAATTCAACTAAACTTTATCAATTTGAAAATTTTTTTGTAAGAGTTGAAAAAATACGTCAGCAAAAAGGAATTCCAAATCCCTTGCTAACTTTTGAAGAATTTGCAAGATTATTAACAAGTTATGGAGAAGATATTAATATGTCTTGGAAAGTTGTTAAAAATTTACTTCTATTTAGAATCTATGAAAAGCTTCATGACAGGTTAAGCTCATCTTCAGAATTAGAAGAGGACAGTTTTGAATACGAAGGAGGATAATAATGTTTGTAAGTGGTTTAGTTTTAATTGATGCTCCTCATTCGGCTTTGAATATGATGGGGACAGATACAAACATAGCAGAAAGAAATAAAGTTATTGTTAAAAAACTAAAATCTGGTAGGGATACTTATGCTTATGTATCAGCTCAGGCTTGGA
>DQVG01000023.1 GCA_015661865.1 Desulfurobacteriaceae bacterium | reverse complement strand
GCTTCTTGTGTAATGATAGGTTCTTTATTTGCAGGTACTAAGGAAGCTCCCGGGGAGTTAGTTTTATATCAAGGAAGAAGTTATAAATCTTATAGGGGTATGGGATCTTTAGGAGCCATGAAAAAAGGTTCCAAAGATAGATATTTCCAATCTGATATTGAAGAAAAGAAATTAGTTCCAGAAGGGATAGAAGGAATGGTTCCTTATAAAGGTCCTTTATCAGATGTTGTTCATCAACTAGTTGGTGGTCTTAGAGCTGGGATGGGATATGTAGGAGCAAGGACTATAGAGGAGCTAAAACAAAAAGCTAAATTTGTAAAAATTACTTGGGCTGGATTTAAAGAAAGTCATGTTCACGATGTAATAATAACTAAGGAAGCTCCAAATTATTGGAGAGATTAAATGCTTAAATATTTGGAGCTTTCTATTTTGGGTTTCTTGGCGGCTCTAACGCCGGGCCCCGATTCTTTATTTGTTTTAAAAAATGGACTTAGAGGGAACTTTAAAAATGCTTTGTTTGCTGCTCTTGGTATTTTAGTTGGAAACTTAGTTTATTTATCTTTAGTATATTTTGGTTTAACAAGTTTAGCTAAAAATCCTTATTTTTTAGCTTTAGTTTCTTTTTTTGGAGGAGTTTATTTACTTTATTTAGCTATTTTATCTTTACGAGAAAAGGGAAAGATAAAAGTTGAGTTTGAAAACAAGGAAAGTATAAACTATAAAAATACCTTCATAAAGGCTTTACTTATAAACTTATCTAATCCTAAGGCAATTTTATTTTTTTCAAGTGTCTTAGTTCCTTTTTTAAAAAAAAATATAAAAGTTTCTTTGCTATTTTTATATATAGGAATATCTTTTGCCTTTTTTACAGTAGCTTTACTATCAACCAAGATAAAGTCTTTTATTGAAAAGGAGATATTTTTTAAAATTATAAATAAAGTAGTAGGAATTTTATTTTTAATATTTTCTTATAAACTTTTCCTCCAGACTTATGAAGCTATAAAGCAAATCTTATCATGATAATATCTGGGACCTTTCTTGGAGACAAAAAGGATAGTTTATATGCTCTAAAGGTAAAAAGAATTTACTTTAATGTTGATGAAAGTGAGTTAGAAAAGTTTTTAAATAATGAAAAAATTTATTTTATTATTTTGTTTTTTGAAAATACTTTAAAATCTTTTAATTTCAAATATAAAAAGAAATCTTGTAACTTATACTTGAGAAATATAGTTTTAGAAGTTGAAGATATAGAAAAAAGCATAATAGAAAAAAATAATAAACAATTAAATTTAGAGTTTATATCTTGGGAAATAGAAAAAGCAGATTATATAAGACTAATAAATATCATAAAAAAAGAAATCGAGCTTGGAACTTTTTACCAGGTAAACTTAACTAATCGAGCTACTTTCTATAATACGGAAAATCCAAAAGATATATTTTTTTCTTTTTTCCTTTCTCAAAAAGTTCCTTTTGCTTATTTTTTAAATTTTAACTCTTTTTTTCTAATTTCAGGCAGTATGGAACTTTTTTTAAAAAGAAAAAAAAATTTAATTATTTCAGGCCCTATTAAAGGGACAATTTCAAAAAAAGAAAATATAAAAAATTTATTTTCTGAAAAAGAGTTAAGTGAGCATTTAATGATAGTTGATATTATGAGAAATGATATTAATAAAGTAGGAAGGGAAATAAAAGTAGACCTTTTTAAGGTAAAAAAATATTCTACTTTATATCACTTGGTAAGTTATATATACGGAGAAACTAGTTTAGATAACTACCTTCTTATAAAAAATGTCTTACCTGTATCTTCAGTTACAGGGGCTCCAAAATATACAGCTTGTAAATTTATATATTATAATGAGCCTTTTGAAAGAGAGTCTTACTGTGGAATTTCTATATTAAAATTATCTAAGGATAATTTTATTTCGTGTGTAAATATTAGGCACATAATCGGGAAAGAAAAGTTTTTATATTACTACTCTGGAGGAGGAATAGTATTTGATAGTGATCCTGAAAAAGAGTGGAAGGAAATAAATTTAAAGATGCAAGCCTTTTTAAATATACTTAAAAAAACTAAAAAAGGAGTTTAAGATTTGGAAAAAATAAAAATTTTCTATTCAACTCTTTTACCTTATTTTAAGGAAGCTCAAAAATACTTTGATTATAAAAAAATTCATTTTCTTCTTTCAGGTTATATTCCAAAGTATGAAGCTTTTTGCCCAAGTGGGTCTTTTAAAGATTATATAACTTCTTACTCTTTACTATTTTTAAAAAAAGGGAAACTTGTAGTAGCTTCAGCAGGTAATGTAGCTCGAGCATTTGCCTATAGAGCTTCAAGATTAAAAAAAGATATAGTTATATTTACTCCAAAGTATGCTCTTGAAAATTTAAAAATTCCTATTTTGCCCCATAGGGGTGTAAAAGTATTTGCTATAAATGGGACTTATGAAGATGCTATAAACTCTGCAAAAAAATTTGTAAGTCGTTTTAAAAGTAAATATATTTTAGAAAGAGGCTTTAAAAATAGATATAGAATCTTAGGATTATCTAGATTATTTGAGAAGCTTATAAAAATTTTAAAGTTTGATATTTATTTTCAAGCTGTTTCAGGAGGAGTAGGTCCTATAAGTTTATTTTATGCTT
>DQVG01000084.1 GCA_015661865.1 Desulfurobacteriaceae bacterium | reverse complement strand
TGTTCTTTTATAGAATAAAAAATACTCTTTAAAAAATAAAAAAATTTCATTTTTTAAGCCTTTCTCCAAATAAAGCAGTTCCTATTCTTATAATAGTTGCTCCTTCTTCGATAGCTATATCAAAATCATGACTCATACCCATGGAAAGTTCCGGCAAATTAAGAAGATATTTTTTTTCTATTTTTTCTTTAAGTTCTCTTAATTTAGCAAAATAAGGTCTTACTTTTTCTTTATCCTCAAAATAAGGAGGAATGGTCATCAATCCTTTTAAATTTAGATTTTTACCCTTTTCTAAAATGTACTCTATAAGTTTAAAAAGATTTTCAGGCAAACATCCAGTTTTTGTTTCCTCATCTGAAAGTTTTACTTCTATTAAAATATCCATAAATTTATTTTCTTTAGAAAGGCGTTTTTGAAGTTCATCTACTAAAGAAATTCTATCTACGGTTTCTATCATATCAAAAAGTTTTATAGCATACTTTACCTTATTTGTTTGTAAATGGCCAATAAAATGAGTTTCAACATAAGGGTATTTTTCCTTTATAAAAGGGATTCTTTCTCTTGCTTCTTGAATATAATTTTCACCTACAAACTTTAAACCGCAACTTATCGCTTTTAAAACTTTTTCCAAAGGTTGAGCTTTTATAGCTCCCAAAATTTTTATATCTTTTGGATCTCTACCTACTTTTCTAGCTTTAACAGTAACAATTTCTTGTATTTTTTTTAGATTTTCACAAATATTCATTTATTTTGGACCTCAAAACATTTTAGGTTAATTATAGAATATAATTAAATTTAATTCCTACTAAAACTTAATTTTTATTTAAATTTTTTTCTTAGTCATTAAAATATTTGCTACTAGATAGTTTTGAATATAATTTATTTTAAGTTTTATATAAATTATCTATTTCAATTTTTTATCTTCAATATCTTATTTTTAAAAATTTTTTACATATGTTGGAAAATTAAATTTTCATATTATTGTATAAAAATTATACTTTAAGTTTAAATTTCAAGCTGTGATGAAATGGATTACTAATAAAGAAATTTATAAATTTATATATGATATTTTGGTTGTAAAAAGATAAGTAAAAGCAGAGAATGCATGAAGTTAAAATAGGGGGAGGGAACCTTCCTTCCCCCTTTAATATTTGAGATAACTTGGCTATATATTTTTAATTGATATTAATATTAAAAGTAAACACATTAATTTTAAAATCAAAGGGAAAAGATTTATATTTTTAAAAGAATATTTCTCCATAATATAAATAACCTCCAGTTATTTAACATTATTTTTTACTGACATCAAATCATCAATTTTATCTACTATTTGACCTGTTGTAGATATAAATTTGATAGAGATTTTGTTATTATCCGCTTCTAAAAGTAAATATCCTGATTGAGAAGATAAAACAACAGGTTCCCAAGGAGTCCACTGTCTAGAATAATAGGGTGCACCTGCAGTCCCAGCTGTTATAAACCAGGTTGGATATTTAAAGTCTGGATTTGGAGCAAAACATTTTTTAGATTTAGTATATTTATCTATGTTTTTACATACAGGATCAACTGGAGTTTTATTTGTAATAAGTATTCTGTAATACTCGTGCTCATCTGCCCCAAGAACTGCAGCAACTTTCGAACAATTTGAGATAGCTTTCCAAAGCCTATTTCTTACCTCTATTATTCCTAATTTTTCAGGAATTACCTTTCCATTTTTATAAGTATAAGCTCTAACGGAATTATTTCCATAATACCACATAGCATCCTTTACATGGCCACCAGCTGGAAATACAGGTTCTTGAGCAAATAAAATTACGTATTTTACTGTTGGATCATTTTCAGCTTCTTTTAGTTTTTCTTCTATCCACTTAAGTTGATCTTCTAAAATATACCCTTCGGGAGATCCCCCAAAATCCTTCACTCTTTTGTTTGTTGTCCACCAATAGTTATTGTTAAAGGATATTACCATCACCGGACCATATTTAAAGGAATATACATTCTCCTTATAAGTTGGTCTTCTTGGATCCGATGGAGTAGGTCCATTTTCAAAGTTGTAAAAATTTTCTTTAAACTTTATTTCAGCACTGTATTTGTTATAAGGAAATTTATCTAAACAAACTCCATATTTAGATCCGTCATCATAACATTTTAAAAGAGCTTCGTGATTTCCCATACCTGTATAAACTGGATGAGATCTCCAATATCCACTTACAGATTGTTTCCATGCAAATAATTGAAGTTCAAAATCCTCTGGATCATCTGTATAACCATTTACAAGATCTCCACCAAAAATAATAAAATCTGCCCCTTTTCTGTAAGCATCTTGGGCTATCCAACTAAGGACCTTTTTATTTACGCCAGCAAAATTTCTTTCTCCTCCTCCAACCCCTTCTCGGCTATCTCCAGCAAAAGCTATTTTTATAACGCCGTCTCTATCTAACTCTCCAGGTCTTGGAGCTGTTTCAAATTTGTAAACCCTTGTTATAGTATCTCCACATTTAACCACGTATTTATAAGTTTCAGCGGGATTTAAATCTTTGATAGGAATATTATGGAATTTTCCAGCTTTTTCTTCTTTGAAAGCTCCTACACCTTCTACAAGTACGATTCCTTTACAAACTTTATCTGTTTTAAAAATTATATTGAGCTTATCATAATGATCACTTGTTACATTTGTAACAAACGGACCTTCATATATTGTAGGAAGTTTTACAAACTTTCCATTTTCATATTTAAAGTGGATAATCCCATCGTAAAAACCTAAATATTCAAATCCTTTTTTTGTTATTTTAAATAAATCTAATCTATAACCTATAGCGGGAGTTCCACTAAAACCTTGTCCTTCAGGCCAATTATTAGCATTATATCTATCTTTAAAAAGCTTTTTTACATTTATAAAAGCTTTTCCAGCTATTATTTTTGCTTTTTTTCTAAATCTAAAATAATCATAATCTGCGCAGCCAGGTTTTGTACCAGCTTCAAAAGGATATGGACCATAATATATATATCCATACAAAGTTGGATCTTTAAGGTCTATATAAAAACCTTTTTTGTCAGAGTCAACAACTAAATTTAGTAATTGTTTTAAAGTGATTTTATTTCTTACTTTTGTTTTTTTAGGAGGATACGGAGGTATTTTTACTGGTAAACATTCAGTTTCAGAAGCACTTGCTATAAATAAAAATTGTGATAGAATAAAAGTATGTTTTAATACACTTCCAACTTTTTTCATAATCCACCCCACAAATTTCTTTTATTTTAAAAGGAGGGGGCTGCCCAAAACCCCCTCCTTTGCAATAATTATTTTTCTTCAGGATATACGTTATGTTTCTTTAAATATACTTTTATTTTTCCAATAGTATTTTCATCTAAAGGAACATATCCTAACTTTATAGCATCCTCTTTTCCTTTTTCAAAAGCCCAAAGGAAAAATTTATTTACTTCTTTGTCTTTTTCAATTTTTTCTTCTGGAATTAAAATCATAGTAGCAACTGTTAAAGGCCAAGAATTTTCCCCTGGAGATAAAATTAAGTTAGAAGGAATATAAAAATCTTTACTTCCATCCCATTTAGCATTTTTAGCTGCTGCCATAAAGCTTCCTAAACTTGGTTTAACAAATTTACCTTCTGCATTTTGAAGTTGAGCAGCTTTTAAGTTATTTTTCAATTTATAAGCATATTCTACATATCCTATAGCGCCAGGTATTTGCTTAACGTAAGCAGCAACTCCAAAGTTTCCTTTAGCTCCAATACCTGTGGGCCAGTTAACAACTTTTCCATAACCTATTTTTTCCTTCCACTCTGGACTAATTTGGGAAAGCCAATATGAGAAGTTCCAAGTTGTTCCGGAACCTTCAGATCTGTGAACAATAGTAATTTTTTTGTGAGGTAAATTAAGATTTGGATTGGCTGCTTTTATTCTTGGATCATCCCAATATTTTATTTTTCCTAAAAATATGTCAGCTACTACGTCATTAGGAAGCTTTAATTCCATATCTCCTACTTCGGGTAGGTTATAAACAACTACTATAGATCCTATTACTCCTGGATATTGTAAAACGTGCCATTTTCTCAAGGTTTCTGGAGGAAGCATTTGATCTGAACCCGCAAAATCTACAAGACGATTTTTTATCATTTTCTGACCGCCACCAGATCCAATTCCCTGATAGTTGACTTTTACGCCAGTTTCTTTATAATATTTTTTTGCCCAAGTTGTATAAACAGGATACGGGAAAGTAGCTCCAGCCCCATTTATTACTTTTGTTTGTTTTTGTTCTTCTTTTTTAGAACTAAAAAGGAAGTCAAAAGAAAAAGCAAAAGCTGTTGTGAAAAGTAACGATAAAGTAAGAAGTTTTTTCATGTTTTCCTCCTGAAAATTATTTTTTACTTTTAGAGGGATTATAAACATAAAATGAAAAAATACCAAGAAAAAAAAGTAAAAAAGAGGTAAAAATTACCTAAAATTTTTTCATAAAACAAAATTAAGTTGAATTTCTCTTAATTTTTTAACAATTTTTTTAATTCTTCTTTATCAAACTTATAAGTTTTCCCACATTTAGGACACATAACTTCAAGATAACCTTTTTCAATTCCTTTTTCTATTTCTTCTTTTGGAAATTCTTTTAAAATTTTCTTAGCTCCTTCTTTGGAACATGTACATTTTTCTTTTTTCTCTTTTAAAATCTCTTCTAACTCTTCTTTACTAAATGTATATTCCTTTCCACAAAAGTGGCATCTTATATTTGCCTTTCCTTCTTTAATAAGCTTTTCAAATTCATCTAAAGGTAAGGATAATAAAATTGATTTTGCTAAATCTTTATTGCATTTACAGCTATATTTAATTTCTTTTAAAGCTAAAATGGCTGGAGTATATCCTGCAAATGCTAATTCTAAAATATCTTCTGGTCTTTTGCCTTCCTCAAATAGTTTTGAAATTGGAGGTAGTTTTTTTACATTTTCTTCAATTTTTGAAATAGTTTTTTCCTCAGCTCCTGGTAAAACTTGAACTAAAAGTCCTCCCGCTGCTATAACTTCACCTTCCTCATTTATTTTTACGCCTAAAGAAACTGCTGAAGGGATCTGCTCAGATTTTGCCAAATAATAAGCCACATCTTGAGCAATTTCTCCAGAAACAAGAGGGACCGTGCTTTCGTATGGAGTTTTTAAACCATAATCTTTTACAACTGTTAAATATCCTTGACCTACTAAAGATTTAACGTCAAATTTTTTTTGACCATTATCCTCTTTTATCAAAGTTGGGAGATTTGGATTTAAAACATATCCTCTTACGTTTCCTTTTGCATCTGCCTCAACAACAATACCTTTAACAGGCCCATTACAATCGATTCTAAGAAGAAGTTTTTGATCAGTAGCATGTTTTAATAAAGAGGTTAAAAGTAAGGCTGCTGCCATAGCTCTTCCCAAGACAACTGTTGCGGCTGGGGATAGGTTATGTCTTTTTTGAGCTTCTTTTAAAGCATTTTTTATTTTTACACAAAAACCTCTAATTGCATCTTCTTTTGTTACCCCAATTACTCCATAATCTCTATCTTGAAAATAATCTTTAAAGTCTTTTTTAACTTGACTGTCCAAAACCTTTAAAATATTATTTTGTTTTATCTCCTTCATAGTAAACCTCCATTTAAAAAAATTTAAAAAATCATTTTAATTTAAATATATAAAATTTTGTAAATTTTTCAAAATAGTTTAAGATAGAAAACTAATAAACCGTTTTAAACCTTCCTCTAAATCTTTAAAAGAAGTTGCATAACTAATTCTTATATAAGTTTCATTTCCGGGACCAAATCCGCTTCCAGGGGTTAAGGCTACTTTTTTTTTAAGTAGTAAGCTTTTACAAAATTTTTTAGAATCTCTTTTGATATTTACAAAAACATAAAAGGCTGCATTTGGATATATATAATCTAATTTCGCTTGTTTTAAATATGAAAGGACTAATTTTCTTTTTTCATTTAAATTTTTTTTTATACTTTCAATATACTTTAAACTATCTTCTTCAAAAGCAGCTATAGCTCCCTCTTGAGCAAAAGAAGTTGGACATAAAAATAGATTTTGTTGAAGTTTTAAAATAGCTTCTATTATTTTCGGATTAGCTAAAATATAACCTAATCTAAAACCAGTCATACCAAAAAATTTAGAAAAACCATTTAAGTAAATAGTTTTTTCTAAAAAAGTATCTATTTGCAAACAGCTTATAGCTTCGGTTTCATACACAAGTCCTTGATAGATTTCATCTGCAACTATTAAAGGAATATTTTCATAAAGAAAAAATAAAATATCCTTTGGGACTAAAACTCCTAAGGGATTAGAAGGCGAGTTAATAATCGCGAGCTTTATCTTATTTGATTTTACTTTCTTTTTTATATCTTCTAAATTAAAACGAGCATATATAACTTGGGCTCCCAAAAATCTAATAAAGTTTGGATAGCAAGGGTAAGTAGGATTTAAAAGTAAAACCTTATCATCTTTTTCTAAAATAGCAGCTAAAGCATAAAATAATCCTAAAGAAGTTCCGGGAGTAATGATTATATTTTCAAGTTTTAAATTTGTTTTGTATGTATTATTTAAATATCTAACTATAGTTTTTCTTAAATCTAAAATCCCGTAAGAACTTGTGTAACTTGTTTTTCCTTCCTTTAAAGCTTGAATTGTTTTTTCAATAACCTTTTTTGGTGGAGAAAAATCAGGTTCGCCAATTTCAAGATGAATAACTTTTTCTCCCTTTTTTTCCAAAGCATTTGCAATATCCAATATTTCCATTACTTCAAAAGGTGTAAAGTTATTTAGTCTAGAAGATATCATTTTTCCCTCTCTTTTTAAAATATTAGAATATAATTAAAATATAATTTGAAATTAATAATATAATCTTGAATCTGGGATAAACCATGAAAAAAGTAAATTATCATACTCATTTGGAATTTTCCTATTTTAATTATATAAATAGACCAGAAGCTAATAGCTTTACAAAATGGCTAGAAAAAATAATATCTTTTAGATTTTTAATAAAAGATGAACTTAGGATTTTATCTATAAAAAATATACTAAAAAAATATAAAGATTACATATTTTGGAATATTCAAACATTTACGGAAAATGAAAAAATTTTAAGACTTTTAAAAAGACCCAATATAAAAAATTTCTTTGAATTTATAGGATTAGATGAAAATATAGCAAAAAATAGATTTGAAAAATATATAAAACTAGCAAGAAAGTACAATTTTTTTTTATCGGCCCATGCTCCCTATAGTGTTCATCCAAAATATATAAAACTTATTTATAAATTTACCCCTATTTTTAAAATTCATTGTGCAGAAAGTAAAGAAGAAGTTGATTTTTTATTAGGAAAAAAAAATGATATGTTTAAACTTTTTAGAAAGTTAGGTGTTCTTGGAAATTTTAAACCTCCCAAAAAAAGACCCGTTGAGTATCTTTACTCTCTAAAAGTTTTATCTCCTAAAACTTATCTAGTTCATTGCACTAATATTACAGAAAAAGAGGCTTATTTAATAAAGAAAACTGGAGCAAAAGTGATTATCTGTCCTAGGAGTAATTTCTACTTGAAAGTAGGATTTCCAAATTTAAATTTATTTAAAAAATAT
>DQVG01000034.1 GCA_015661865.1 Desulfurobacteriaceae bacterium | reverse complement strand
ATTAAATTAATATATAATTTTATATTATAATAATTTTACTAAAAATATATATTAATTTAATTTTTAAATTTAATAACTTATTTGCTACTTATAAGAGGGGGTATCATAGATGACTACAACTCTTTTGATTTTATTAGGTGTAGCTATATATTCTATTTTATACTTTAGCTATGGAAGATTTTTGGAAAAAAAAGTTTTAGAGGCTTCAAAAGATAGACTTACCCCTGCTCATAAGTTAAGAGATGATGTTGATTTTGTCCCGGCAAATAAATATGTACTTTTTGGACATCACTTTGCTTCTATTGCCGGGGCGGGTCCTATTTTAGGGCCGGTATTTGCATTAGTTTGGGGATGGTTGCCAACTATTTTATGGATTTGGCTTGGAAATGCTTTTATTGGAGCGGTTCATGATTATGTTTCCCTTATGTCTTCTGTAAGATATGATGGAAAAAGTATTCAATGGATTGCAGGTAAGCTAATTAGGAAAAGAACCGGATATTTATTTAGTTTATTTATACTTTTTGCTTTAATTTTGGTAGTAGCAGCTTTTGCAAGTGTAATTGCAAAAATTTTTACAGCAAAGCCAGCGACCGCAAGTGCTTATGTAATTACAATTATAGAGGCTGTTATTTTAGGATATTTGATGTATAAAAGACAAATTAATTTTAAATTAGCATCCGTTTTAGCTATTATATTTTTAATTATTTCTGTAGTTTTATCTTTTTACATACCTATTAAATTATCCTATCAAGTATGGCTTGTTATCTTTTTATTTTATATAATTATTGCTTCATCTTTACCTGTATGGGTTTTATTACAACCCAGGGACTATCTAAATGCGTGGCTTTTACTTGCAGGTTTAGTTTTAGGAGGTTTATCTTTAGTAATCATTAATAAATTTTTCGTAGCTCCAGCGT
This sequence comes from Desulfurobacteriaceae bacterium, assembly GCA_015661865.1. Classification (GTDB taxonomy): domain Bacteria; phylum Aquificota; class Aquificia; order Desulfurobacteriales; family DQVG01; genus DQVG01. The sequence continues at coordinate 3,065 of DQVG01000034.1, read as the reverse complement.
TTACTACCTTTTCTCCTCCTTTAATTGCAGGTCAGCCTACTCCTCTTTGGCCAGCAATTGTTCTAATTGTAGCTTGTGGTTCTTTATCTGGTTTTCATTCTTTGGTGGCATCAGGAACTACTTCCAAACAGCTTTCAAGTGAGGAAGAAGGTTTATTTATAGGTTATGGAGCCATGTTTACAGAAGGATTTTTATCTACTTTAGTAGTTGCTTCTTTAGCTGCTTATGCCCCTATAATTATAAAGGGACTTTCTATGTCTCCTCAGGAATTTTCTCAAGCTTATATAAAAGCTATGAAAGCTTCGGGCGGTCCGGTTGGAGTATTTTCAAAAGCCTATGCTCATGCTGCTCATGAAGCTTTTTCCTTTTTAAGTGTAAAAGCAGTAGCCGTATTTGCAGCTATGTGGGTGGCTTCTTTTGCTATGACAACTTTAGATACCACAAATAGACTTGCTAGATATGTTTTTGTTGAAATTTTAGAACCTTTTAAAGATACTTTAGGCAAACTTTATAATATCTTATCCAATCGTTGGGTAGCATCTTTAGTTCCTGCTTTATTTGGAATTTGGTTAGCTTGGTCAAAAGCTTATACAGTAATTTGGCCGGCATTTAGCGGAGCTAATCAAATGTTAGCTTCCATTGCACTTTTAACTATTGCAGCTTATGTAACTAGAGTTTTAAGAAAGAGAGCTTGGTATATTACCTATCCAGCTTATATTTTATGGGTAACCGTAACAATTGCTCTTATTTGGTATTTAGTTAAAATTGTTCCAGTATTTGGAGTTAAGAATCCTACTCAAGCTACAGCCTTGGGTATTATGACTTTGGTAATGATTCTTCTAAATTTTGTATTAATGTATGATTATTTAAAAGGGAAAAAAGATAAAGTAATTGAAAATGTATAAAAAATAAATTTTTTCTTTTAATTACTTTTTAAATTTTTTAAAATAATTAAATTTGCTAAAATAGTACTAATATAAAATATATTAACATAAGGTATTTTAAAATGAGTGGATTAGAAAGACTAAAAGAAATTTTAAAAGATGCAAAGACTCAGGGAGCTTCAGATGTTCATTTTGTATCTGGGGATTATGTTGCATATCGTATAAACGGAATAATAAATTTTATTGAAAAATGGGGAATTATAGAGGAGGAAGATTTAAAAAATTTTATGGCTCCTACTTTAAAAGATGTACATGCAAAACTTTTAGAAAAAAATAAAAGTGTAGATTACTCTTTTGGGATTCCTGGAGTAGCTAGATTCAGGGTTAATTTATTTTACGAAAAGGGTAAGCTTTCTTGCGTTTTAAGACTTTTACCCGAGAAAATTAGAAGTTTTGAGGAGTTAGGACTACCTCCTGTACTTAAAGAGCTTTGTAAAAAAGACTTTGGTCTAATTCTTGTAACAGGTCCAACAGGATCAGGTAAAACTACTACTTTAGCTGCTATGATAGATTATATTAATGAAAATTTTCCTAAGCATATTATTACTATTGAAGATCCAATTGAATATGTTTATAAGAGGAAAAAATCTATCGTTAGGCAAAGGGAAGTTTTAACAGATACTATTAGTTTCAACCAAGCTTTAAAAGATGCTTTGCGGGAAGATCCGGATGTTATTCTAGTAGGGGAGCTTAGAGATAGGGAAACTATAAAAATAGCTTTAACGGCTGCTGAAACAGGACACTTGGTATTTGGAACTTTACATACAAATAATGCAATTGAAACTATAAATAGAATTGTAGGAGTTTTTGATGAAGCTGAGCAAAATCAAATATTAATGGAGCTTTCTTTTGTACTTCAAGGTATAATCTCTCAAAGATTACTTCCTTCAAAAAAGGGGGGAAGAGTATTAGTTTATGAAATTTTAATTCCTAATATGCCTATTAGAAACTTAATTAGGTCTAATAAAATTTATCAAATCTATCCTTTAATGCAATCTGGACAAAAAGAAACTGGTATGATAACTATGAACCAACGTTTAGCCGAGCTAATAAAAGAAGGATATATAGATCTAGAAACAGCTATGGGGGTATCTCCAAATCCTGAAGAACTTAAACATCTTTTAGAAAGAGGTCAAAATATAGGTAATTTTGGATTTTCATCTCAAAATCCTTTTTCCAATAAACCACCTTTTGGTCATAGATAAGGTATACTATTTTATTTTATTTTCAAACCTAAAACAATTTCGGAAATACTATCTTTCGGGCAACCTGGGAAAGGGCATCCTTTTTCTATGCCTTTGGAAATGCAAGTTCCGGGTTGGCAAATACAATTATTGTTAGTTTTTGGACTGCATGAATTTGAATCATATTTATATCCAAGTAAGATCATATCACCTTCTTCCCCGTCCATCTTCCCATCGGTTATAGTGTCATAACTAATAGCTTCTTCTAAAGATGGATTATAAATAATTAATAAATTTCCAACTTCTTTATCTTCTTTATCGGCTCCTAAATAAATATGAATTTTGTTTCCTAAGGTAGAAGTATATATAAAACCTTCTTTTCCATTTTCAAATCTAAAAATTTTATCAATATCTTTATCTACTAGTTTTATATAGTCAACAATATGATTAGTTCCCAATTTATAAGGTGTTTCATTTCCATTATAATCCGTTAAAACGTGAACATCTGTGCTTAAATTACTCTTTAAAAGAGTTGCAATTGTTGAATTTTTTACATTTGGATCATCTGTATCCACAAATCCATCTGTAGTTTCTTCAAAACCCCCATTTTCTTTTCCATCTCCTAATATAGCTGCATACCCTCTTAAAGAAAGCATTTTATCTTGATATTTATAAATATCTTCTTTTAAACGGAGTATATAGTTGTTGTAGTCTCTTTTTATTTTTGCATTCTTTATTATAGAAGTTCCTTTCATAACAAAAGAAAGAATAATTCCAATTATAATTAAAACTATAGTTAGTTCTATTAAAGAAAATGCTTTCTTCAACTTTCCTCCTTAAAGCATCCAAATATAGTATTTATCCTTTTTTTTTAATATAATTTTATCTAAATGTATTTCGTGAATTAAATAATCTTCTATATAGTCTTTTTCTTTAT
>DQVG01000049.1 GCA_015661865.1 Desulfurobacteriaceae bacterium | reverse complement strand
TTATTTGCTCACTACCTTACAACTATATCTCCTCAAGTTTTTACTTTCTTTTTAACCTTTAATTTACTTATAATCATTTTAATTGGTGGTCTTGGCTCTATCGTCGGATCAGCTATTGCAGCAGTTTTATTTACCTTTGCTTTTGAAATTCTAAGAGGACTTGAAAGTGGAATTCATATTGGAAGTTTTGAAATTCCTCCTATTCCAGGTTTGAGAATGATAATTTTTGCAGTCTTGCTTATAGCTCTTATGATATTTAGACCTCAAGGAATTTTTGGAGATAAAGAAGTTTCTATTAAATAGGCCTAGGAGCAGAAAGTTATGAAAATAAATCCTTTGGATATACATTATATCTTGGAACTTGAGAATATATGGGTAAAATTTGGAGGTTTAATAGCCTTAAAAGATGTTACCTTTAAAGTAAAACGAGGAGAAATTTTTGGACTTATTGGACCCAATGGAGCTGGAAAAACCACCTTGTTTAATATAATAACCGGAGTTTATAAACCCACTCAAGGAAAGGTTTTTTTTGAAGGAGACGATATTACAGATTTAAAATCTTATGAAAGAGTTTGGATTGGAATTTCTAGAACTTTCCAAAATATTCGTCTTTTTAAAAACTTAACTGTTTTAGAAAACATCATGACAGTTTTTCATTTTAAAAAATTAGAAAAGTGGGGACCCTTTTTTGTTAAAGCTCAAGATATATTTCCTTACAAATGGTGGGAAGCCGGTTTAGCTCTGCCTAAATTTTTTAAGTTTGAAGAAAAGTTAGAAGAACATGCCCTAGAACTTTTAAAAATTGTGGGCCTTGAAGATTATTGGGATTGGAAAGCATCTTCTTTGCCTTATGGAAAACAAAGAAAGTTAGAAATTGCTAGGGCATTAGCTACTAATCCAAAACTTTTACTTTTAGATGAACCTGCTGCAGGTATGAACCCTCAGGAAACCACTGAACTTATGGAATTTATAAAGAAAATTCGAGATGAATTTAATTTAACTATTATACTTATCGAACATGATATGAAATTAGTTATGGGAATTTGTGAAACTATTGCGGTTTTAGATCATGGGGAACTTATTGCTTTAGGGACTCCCGATAAAATCAGAAATAATCCAAAGGTTATAGAAGCATATTTGGGAGAGGCTATATAAATGCAAAAAGATGTCTTACTAGAAGTAGAAAATTTACATGTATATTATGGAGTTATTCATGCCGTAAAAGGAATTTCTTTTAAAGTCTTAAAAGGTTCTATTGTTACTATTATTGGGGCCAATGGAGCCGGAAAAACTTCTACTTTAAAAGCTATTATGAATCTTATTCGTCAAAAAAAAGGTAAGGTTTTATATAAAGGAAAAGATATTAGTAAAGAAGGTACTCATAATATAGTCAAAATGGGTTTAACTTTAGTCCCAGAAGGAAGACACGTTTTTCCTAATTTAACTGTTTTGGAAAATCTTCTTTTAGGAGCTTATCTTAGAAAAGACGATGAAATAGAAAAAGATTTAGAATATGTATATTACCTTTTTCCCCGTTTAAAAGAAAGAAAACATCAAAAAGCTGGGACGCTCTCCGGGGGAGAACAACAAATGCTAGCTATTGCTAGAGCTTTAATGTCCCGCCCGGAATGTATTATGATGGATGAACCTTCCTTAGGACTAGCTCCTATTATAGTTAAACAAATTTTTGATATTATCGTGAAACTTAAAGAAGAAGGAAAAACAATTTTATTAGTAGAGCAAAATGCTTTTCAAGCTTTAAAAGTATCAGATTATGCTTATGTCATGGAAACAGGTAAAATAGTTTTAGAAGGAAAATCAAAAGATTTATTAAATGATAAAAGAGTAAAGGAAGCGTATTTGGGCTAGTAGAGGTAAATTTATGAAAAAAGTTAAAGTTCCTATTGAAAAGGCAGTAGGATGTATAATTCCCCATGATATAACTGAAGTTGATTTAAGCAAAAATTTTAAAGGAAGAGTTTTCAAAAAAGGGCATATCATAACTGAAAAAGATATAGAAAAATTAAAACTTTTAGGTAAAGATTATATCTATGTTTTAAAACTCGAAGAAGATGAAATTCATGAAGATGAAGCTGCAATTTTACTTGCTCAAGCGTTAAGCGGAGAAAATACTTACTATGATAAAGAACCCAAGGAAGGTAAGATAAATATCTACTCCAAGATAGATGGTATATTTGTTTATAATAAAGAAACCTTAATAAACTTTAATATGGTTGGAGAACCTTCCTGCCCTGCAATATTTCCCTATATCTTTGTAAAAAAAAATCAAAAACTAGCTTCTGTAAGAATAATATCTTTGGCTTGTAAAAAAAAGGAAGTAGAAGAAGCTATAAGTTTGCTTCCAAAAGAAGGTCTTTTTAAGGTTATTCCTTTAAAGTTAAAAAAGGCTGGCTTAATTATTACTGGAAATGAGATTTATTTTGGAAGAAAGAAAGACGAGTTTTATGATAGATTAAAAAATAAATTATCTCAACATAAAGTTGAAATTGAAGAAAAAATAATCTTGCCAGATGATAAGGAAAAAATAAAAAATACTATTTTATATTTTAGTAAAAAATATGACTTAGTTTTACTTACAGGTGGCACTTCGGTAGATCCAGATGATGTAACATATTTAGCTTTAAAGGAATTGAAACCTGAAAATTATATCCGAGGAAATCCTATTCAACCTGGAAATATGTTAACCTTTGGATATGTAAATGGAACCCCGGTAATTTGTATCCCAGCAGCGGCATTATATTATAAGGTAACTTCCTTTGATATATGGCTTCCAAAGTTTTTATTAAAAGAAAAGATTTCCAAAAAAGAAGTTGCAGCAAAAAGTATAGGTGGTCTATGTTTTAACTGTAAGATTTGTGTTTATCCAATCTGTGCTTTTGGAAAAGGTTATAAATTATGAAAAAATTATCTTTTTCTAATGCTCAAAAACTTATAATTGAAGAGGGTCTTAAAATAAACTTATCCAAAGAGCAAGTATTTTTAAATCAAGCGCTGTTTCGAGTCCTTGGTCAAGATATTAAATCTAACTTTAATATTCCAGATGGAAATAAAAGTGCTATTGACGGTTTTGCTGTAAATACCTCCTTTTTAGATTTTCTTCCTAAAACTTTTAAGATCTTAAAAAATATACCTCCCGAAAATATAGAAAATATAAATTTAAAAGAAGATGAAACTGTTTTTGTCATGACCGGAGCTTACATTCCAAAAAATGCCAATGCTTGTATAAGAATAGAAGATACTAAGGTAGATAGTAATTTTCAATTTGCAACTATTGATAAAAGATTAAAAGAAGGAGAGTTAATTAATTTTGAAGGGCAAGAGTTAAAAAAAGGGGAAATTGTTTTTAAAAAAGGTAAATATTTAAACTTTAAATCCGTAGCTTTATTAGCTCACTTGGGATATTTTAAAATCGAAGTTTTTAGAAAATTAAAAATTGGAATTTTTTCTAGTGGAAATGAAATTAAAGAGCCTTATATACCTTACAAAAAGGGTATTGTTTATAATACAAATTATTTTCTTATTTGGAGTCTACTAAGGGAAGTTTTTAAAGATAATGTAGATATTTCTTATTTAGGCATTTTACCTGATAAAAGAGAAGTTATATTAAAGTCTTTAGAAGATAATTTAGATAAATATGATATCATCATAACCTGTGGTGGAATATCAAAAGGGAAATATGATTTTATCAAAGAAGCTTCAAAAAGTATTTTTGAAATTTTGATAGAAAACACAAAAATTCGTCCAGGCTCTCCTTTTTTATTTGGGAAAAAAAATAAAACTTATTATTTTGGTCTTCCCGGATACCCAAGTGCAGCCTTAGTAAATGCAGTTATTTATCTTATTCCCTTTATAAAGGCTATTTATAGAATTTCACCTTATTTTAAAACCTTCCAAGCTATTTCCCAAGATAACCTAAAAGGAAAAAAAGAAAGAACAGATTTTATTAGAGTTTACCTAAATAGATCTCAGGGATATTTGTCTGTTTCTAAAAAAAATCTTTCCGAACATACTTCTAACTTTTACTCTATGGCAATTTCAGATGGATTAGCTATTATTCCGGAAGATAAAGATTATGTTTTTAAAGGAGAATATTTAGAAATTATAGACTTTGAGCATCTTTTATAAAAATCTTAAACTAAAATGGTCGGGGTAGCCGGATTTGAACCGGCGACCTCTGGCCCCCCATGCCAGCGCGCTACCAGGCTGCGCCATACCCCGACCTATATAAGGCAGAATTAAATTTTATATTTTTTTTAAATTTTTTCAAGTCTTTAAGATTATTTAAAAAATAGCGAATTCTAAGTAAACATTTTTATTTTCTAAAAATATTTAATTTTAAAAATATTTATTTTATACCTACCTTTGGGAATTAATTTAGAAAAATTTAGTTATTAATTTTCTAAAGCTTAATTTTTAAAATTAGAATTATTAAGATTAAATTTGTAAAATATATTTTTTAAAATATTA
>DQVG01000031.1 GCA_015661865.1 Desulfurobacteriaceae bacterium | reverse complement strand
TTCATTTTTAGCAGACACCTGGGATAATGTGGGCCTTTTAGTTGGTAATCCTAAAAAAAAGGTAAAAACAATTTTATTTGCTCTTAGTATATCTAAAAAGGTTATCTTAGAAGCTAAAGAAAAAAATGTAGACTTAATAATTACCCATCATCCGGTAACTTTAAAAGGGGAAAAAAGATTTTTACCCGATTCTTATGTTTATATGCTTATAAATAATAAAATAGCTCATATAGCTCTGCATACCAATTTAGATATAAGTGATATATCTCCTAGTATGGAAATAGCTCAAAGTTTAGCTTTAAAGAAGGTAGAACCTTTAGCTACAGATGAACCAAAATATGGTTTAATTGGTTTATTTGAAGGGAACTTTGATACTCTCCTAAATACTCTAAAAAAAAGTAAAGCTTTGGCAAAAGATGTTTATAGAATAGTTAAACCAATAGATTTTGAAAAACTTTTAAAAAGAAAAAAATTAACTGTTGCTATTTGCTCTGGAAGTGGAGAAAGTTTAATAAAAGATGCCATTTTCAAAGGTGCTCAGATTTATATCACAGGAGACATCAAATACCACGCAGCTTTAGAAGCTAAGGATAAAGGTTTGTGTATATTAGATTTGGGACATTATGGAACAGAATTTTTCTTTTTTAGACCTCTTTTAGAAAACTTAAAAAATACATATCCAAGTATCGACTATCTAATAAGCCAAGTAGATACTTCTCCCTTTGAAATTCTAAATTTAAAGTAAAAAGGAAATTAATGTAAAAAGTAAAAAAATGAAAGAAATGTATAAGAAAATAATATAATTGTAAAGCTAAAAATTTTTAAAAATGAGAATATTTAATTTTAATAAACATTTTTATAAAAGTATAAAAAGTATATTTACAACCTTATGTTTCTTAATAAACATAAAAGTTTAAAGTGAGGACTACAGCATGATAGGAATTATTGGTGGCGGAAATATGGGAGAAGCTTTTATAGAAGGTTTTTTAAAAGCTGGAGTAGATAACAATGAAATTTTAGTATGTGAAATTGATGAAAAAAGAAGAAAGGATTTAGCAGAAAAATATAAAATAAAAGTCTGTGATTCTATAGACATAGTTGGGAAAACTCAAAAAATAATTTTAATAGCTGTAAAACCTTATCAAGTAAAAGAGGTTTGTGAAAAATTATCAAATACTTTAAAAGATGATCAACTTTTAATATCTATAGCTGCAGGAGTTTCTTTAAAAGATATCAAAAGCTATTTAAAAACGGATTTTAAAAATATTATAAGAATAATGCCAAATTTGATGGTAGCTGTTAATAAGGGAATTTTGGCCACTTCTTACTATCAAAAAATAGATAAAGATTTGCTTTTTGATTTTAAACATTACTTTTCAAAATTAGGATATATCTATGAAGTAGATGAAAAACTTTTAGATGCTATTACTGCAATTTCTGGCTCGGGTCCAGCTTTTATATCTGTGTTTGTAGAAAGTTTGGCTGACGCTGGAGTTTACATTGGAATTCCAAGAAATTTAGCTTTGGATTTTGCCTTAAATGCAATTTTAGGTACAGTTTCTATGATTAAAGAAAAAAAATTACATCCGGCTACTTTAAAAGATAAAGTTACCTCTCCAGCTGGAACTACTATTGAGGGTTTAAAAGTTTTAGAGGAAAATAATTTTAGAGCCTTGATTTATAAAATAATCCTAGAAACTTTTAATAAAACTAAAAAGGTAAAGTAGTTTCATGGAGTATTTTTATAGCTTTAACAAATATCTTAAAGATCTATTTGGTTGTAGAGTTCAAAGAATACCTTTAAATGCTAATTTTACTTGCCCCAATAGATTAGATGGTAAACCTGGATGTATATATTGTTATCAAGGCTCTTCTTATAAAGAAAAGTCTTTGGATTTAAAAGAGCAGTTAGAAAAAGGTATTTTATTTGCAAAAAAGAAATATAAAGCTAAAAAATTTCTAGCTTATTTTCAAGCCTATACAAATACTTTTGATAAAGTAGAAAATTTAAAAAAAAAGTATGACATTATAAAGCTTTTTCCAGATATAGTTGGGCTTATTATAGGAACTCGTCCAGATTGCATAAATGAAGAAATTTTAAAATTAATAAATTCTTACACGGATGATTATCTAGTTTGGATAGAATATGGTCTTCAAAGCCCTTACTTTGAAACTTTAAAGTGGATGAATAGAGGGCACTATTTTAGTGATTTTTTGAAAGCTTTATTTCTTACTAAGTTAAAATTTCCAAAAATTAAAGTTTGTACTCATGTAATATTAGGATTTCCAGGAGAGAATAAAGAAAAAATGTTAGAAACTGCAAAAATTTTATCTAATTTACCTATAGATGGAATAAAAATTCACCCTCTTCATATCCTAAAAGGGACTCCTTTGGCAAAGATTTATGAAGAAAAAAAGTTTCCTATACTTAGTTTAGAAGAATATGCTGATATAGTTACAGATTTTATATCTTATTTGCCTCAAAATGTTGTTATTCAAAGGGTAACTGGCGAAGCTCCTGAAGATCTTTTAATAGCTCCCAAATGGTGCTCTTTTAAGGAAAAAATGAAAGTAATTAATACTATAAACGATTTTTTCAAAAAGAAAAATCTTTATCAGGGGAAAAATTATTCTGGAACTAAACATCTTTTTGATAATATAAAAATAAGTTAAGGATCAGAGTATAGAGACATCGAAAAAAAAGAATAAATTGAATCTATAATTATTAATATTTTAAAGTATCAGAGGTTAGGGATAAAATGGAAAAAAATGCCTATAAATTAGCAGCTAAACTTATAAAAGGAGCAAAAAATATTATCGTTTTTACTGGAGCCGGGATAAGTGCAGAAAGCGGAATTCCAACTTTTAGAGGAAAAGATGGACTATGGAATAAATACAATCCTCAAGAGCTTGCAACTTACGAAGCTTTTATAAAAAATCCTAAACTAGTTTGGGAATGGTATGATTTTAGAAGACAGCTCATAAAGAAAGCTTCTCCTAATAAAGCTCATATAATTTTAGCCAAATGGGAAGAGTTTTTACCTATTACAATAATTACCCAAAATGTAGATGAACTTCATCAAAGAGCTGGAAGTAAAAATATAATTGAGCTGCATGGAAATATATGGACTTTAAAATGTATAAATGAAAATTGTGGCTATAAAGAAAAAAATTATGAAGCTCCCTTAAAAGAGCTTCCCCCTATATGCCCAAAATGTCATGATCTTCTTAGGCCTGGAGTAGTTTGGTTTGGAGAACCTCTTCCTCAAGAGGCTTTAAGTAAAGCTTTTTCTTTAGCGAAAAAGGCAGATCTTTGTATTGTTATTGGGACAAGTGGAGTGGTATATCCTGCAGCTCATATTCCTTTTGTAGTAAAGGAAAATAATGGAAAAGTTATAGAAATTAATTTGGAACCTACTCCTATATCTCAAATAGCTGATATTTCATTTTTTGAAAAAGCTAGCTTAGCTTTAGAAAAGATAAACGAGTACATTTAAATATTCCCGTCCCAAATCTGGGACGGGAATGTATATTTATTTAGAATATAGCTCGCCTGCAGCTTTTTCAAAAGGTAAATTTGAAGGCATTTTTCCATGTTTAGCGGCAAGTTTAGCTGCTTTAATAAATTCTTCTTTGGTTTTATATTTTGAAAGTAAAACTTCCTTAGAAGGAGCTGTAGCCCCATGACAACTTGTACATGAGGTATTCCAGGTAGAGGCAGTTGGCTTTTGTGTAGTCATAATAGCTTTTACAAAAACTAGAAATCCAGTTCCAGGATCAGTTAAAGTTGGAAAGTTAGCAAAAATTGGCCCTCTAAATACTAACTTACCATCTTTGTAAATTTCAAGCCAAACAGCTGGATTTATAGGATTTAAACTAGCTACAAAATATCCCCCATTATCTCCAACTTTAAGATCTGGAATAACATATACTAATTTTACGCTATATCCATTAACTTCTACCTTGTCCCCCAATTTCATTTTAACTTCTTTTATTTCTTTTTGAGTAGCTTTATCAATAAAAGCTAAAGTGGCGCCGGGATAAAGTTTTATTATTTGCTCTGGAACTTGAGGAGCGGGTTTAACTCCAGAAATAGCTCCCATATCTCCGTGAGGATTATCCATCCCTCCCATAGTCCCATGAGGATTTGAAATAGGAGGATGTCCAGGTGGAAGACCAGTATTTTTTTGAGAAGCTTTTTCTTCTACTAAAGGTTGAGGAGTTTGAACTTGCTCATTACTTGCCGTTTCTTTTTTCTTTCCAAAACATCCCAAAAGTCCTAAAGAAAGTAAAGAAAATAAAATAATATTTTTTTTCATTTTTTTCCTCCTTTTTAAATATCTAAATTCTTAACCTTTTTAGCATATTGTTTTATAAAAATTTTTCTTGGCTCTACTTTATCTCCCATTAAGATATTAAATATTTCATCAGCTTCCACAGCATCTTCCAAAGTTACAAGTTTAAGATTTCGGGTTTCTGGATTCATAGTAGTTTCCCAAAGCTGATCCGGATTCATTTCTCCTAAACCTTTATATCTTTGAATATAGGTACCTTTTCTTCCAATTTCTAGGGCGAAATTATAAAGCTGGTTTAAATCATTAAAAGATATTATATTATTTTGATATTTTACCTTATAAGGAGGCTCTCCAAGTTTTTCATTTATTTCTTTTAGAAAATTTTTAGTTTTTTGATATATATCACTTCTTACTAAGACTTCATCTAAGGTATAAGTATAAATTATAAATGGATTTTCCTTAAAAGTAAATTTTATTTTATAAGACCCAAGCTCCTCATCTAATAAAACTTTATAGGAATACTTTTGGGAATTTTTTAATTTTTCTAAAATTTTCTTTGCTAAATCTTCGCTAGATTTTTTATCTAAAAATACAGTAGGATCTATATCCAAGTTCATAAGGGTCAAAGCTAAATCTAAAAATCTATGTCTCGCAATAATTTTTACATACTCTAAATAATTTCCAATGGCATTTATAAGTTTAAAAGTTTCACTTTCATCTAAGGATTTTCCATTTTTATCTATTAATGAAATTTCTTTTGAAGCAAATTTAGAAATATAAAAATTAAGCTCCTTATCACTTAAAACATAAGTTTCCCACCTACCTTTTTTTAGTTTATATAAAGGAGGTAAAGCAATATATACATGACCATTTTCAATTAGACCGGGGAAAAATCTAAAAAAGAAGGTTAAAAGTAAGGTTTTTATATGAGAAC
>DQVG01000138.1 GCA_015661865.1 Desulfurobacteriaceae bacterium | reverse complement strand
ATGGGTATGAGTCATGATTTTGATATAGCTATCGAAGAAGGAGCAACTATTATAAGAATAGGAACTGCTTTATTTGGAGAAAGGCCGAAAAAATGAAATTTTTATATTTTTTAAAAAATATTTTTTATTCTATAAAGGAACATAAATTTCAAACTATTTTCTCTATACTATCTATTGGAGCAGCTATATCTTCAGTTGTTTTAATAGTCTGTGCTATAGAGGGTAGTGGATATTTTGCAAAAGAGCTTATAAGAAAAATTGGAGCCGATATTGTTTTTATTGTGCCCGGAACGCCTAAAAGTAGCATAAGGAAAGTAAATTTTAAAGCTTTTGATGAAAAAGATCTTGAAGCTTTAAAAAAAATTCCTTTTACTTACTCCCATACCGCAGCTTTAGCCAAAAAACAAATTGTTAAAAGCTATGATGGAAAAAACTATAACCTAGCTACAGTTTTTGGAGTATTAATAAATTGGCCTAAAACTTGGCATGTCGGAATTGATTACGGAAGAAGTTTTGTTAGCTCAGATAGTTATAGTAAAGTAGGGGTTATAGGTCATTATTTAGCTAAGGTAATTTTTGGATATGACGATGAACGAGTAATAGGAAAGAAAATATTAATAAATAATGTTCCTATAAAAATTATTGGAGTCTATGAGCAAATGGGTTTTAACGGGGCCGGAGAAAATATAGATAATAGAGTTTATATACCAATTTATGTCTATAGAAAAATTGTGGATCCTGATTATAAGCATTTCACAATTTTAGCATTTAAAGTTAAAGATGAAAATAAAATAGATTGGGCTGCAAAACAGGCTGAAGCTATACTAAAAAAATTGCATGGAGAAAAGGATTTTTTCATTATAACACCTGGTTTAATAAAGAAATTTTTAAATATGTTATCTGCAACTTTAACATTTTTTTTAGGAGTAGCTGTTTTAGTATCTGTTATAGTTGGAGGTTTTGTTTTAACAAATATTTTTCATTTAAATGTTCAACAAAGACGGTGGGAAATAGGTTTAAGAAGAGCTTTTGGGGCTAAAAAGAGAGATATTTTAGTTTTATTTTTACTTGAAGCTTTAATTCTTTCATTTTTTGGTTTATTATTGGGCCTAGCTATAGGTTACTATGGCTCAAAAATTTTAATTCCAAAACTAGGAGTGCCTTATGTTTTCTCTGAAAAAGTTTTGATATTTTCTTCTCTAACCGCTATTTTAATAGCATTATTTTCAGCTTATAAACCGGCTAAGGAAGCTTCTAATTTAGATCCTATATCTTGTTTAAGGGAAAAAGCATGAAGTTATTTAGAAATATTTTAGTCGCTTTAAAATATATGAAAGAAAACAAAAAAAGAAGTTTTTTAGCTTTCTTAGGGGTAGGTATTGGAGTTTTATCTTTATGCTTAATGTTTGGGATTGCGAATTCCATGAAGGAAAAAATTAATCAAGAAATGGCTGGCTTGGGCTCTAAACTTTTAATAGTCACTGCTGGAAATTTAAGATTTGCCGGTGGTAGAATGCGTTTATTTTCTAAAGCGACTACTTTAAAGGAAAAAGAAGCTTATGAAATAGAAAAAAAAATTCCTCACATAAAAAAAGTAGCTCCTTTTGTAAGTTTTTCCATGCCTGCTCATAGCTCAAAAGGAGATAAAGAATTTTTATCTGTGATAGGTACAACTCCTAGTTTTTTTTATATTTATAATATGAAAGTGGCAGAAGGGAAAATATTTAACGATAAAGATAATAACCAAACAAAAAAGCTTATGGTTCTAGGTAATAAAAGCTATAAAAAATTTTTTGGAGATGAACCCTTAAAAAATCAAAAGATTTTTCTTTTCAATGTTCCCTTTAAAGTTATCGGAAAGTTAGAAGAAAGAGGTACAGATATTTCTGGAAGTTCATTAGATAATAAAGCATTTATTCCTTTAAAAACAGCTTTAAAACGTATGCTTAATCAAGATTATATAGATGGTATTTACATTTTAGTAGATAAAGAGAAAAATTTAGACTTTGTTAGAAAAGAAGTAGAAAAATATCTCTTTTTTAAACATGGGAAAAAAGATTTTACGGTTATGCCTTATTCAAAGTTGTCTGCCACTCAAAACAGAACTATTAAAATTTTTTCTAAACTTGCAATAGCTGTTTCTATAATATCTTTTTTTGTAGGTGCCTTAGGTATATTTGCATTAATGATAATATCTGTATATGAACGTTTTATCGAAATAGGAGTTAGACGGGCATTTGGGGCAAGAAAAATAGATATCATATTTCAATTTTTAATAGAAAGTTTTTTATTATCATTTTTAGGTGCTATGTTTGGAATGATAGTAGCTATTTTGCTTCAAATCCTTATTTGTAAAATAGCCCACTGGCCATTTGCACCTTCTTATAAGGTTATTTTAATATCAATAACTCTCTCTTCAATTTTAGGGGTTCTTGCGGGTATTTATCCCGCTATAAAAGCTTCTATGTTAGATCCAAAAGAGGTTTTATATACAGAGTAACTTTTTCTTATTTTTAATCAAAAACTTGCTTAACTTATTGTGAAAAAAAGTTTACTGATATTGGTTTTACTTTTGAGTAAATCACAGCTAAAACATCCTAAGATTTTCTAAGAAGTTTGATTTTTTATCAATTAAATAATAAAAATGCAAGCTGTTATTATTTATCCATAATGGAAAACTTTCCGATAGCTTTTTCTGTAAAATATAAAAATAAATTTTAGGAATACATTTAAATAATGGAAAAAGTTAAAATAATAAACTCAATACTTTACGGATTTGGAGCAGCTTTACTTTTTGCTTTTTCTGGTTTAATTGATAAATTAATTTCTAAAAAATTTAAAACGTATAGCAATTATGGCATATTAAAAGTTTTTTTTAATATACTAATATTAATATGTTTATGCATTATATTTGGTCAACTTAAAGTCCCAATTTTAAATACCTTCTTATTAAAGCTTATATTTTTTGCTTTTTTTATGTTTGGAAATGGATATATTTTATATTTATACTTATTACAAAAAGAAAAGCTTTCTTTAGTTTCGCCTATATTTTCCTCGGCTATTATATTTTTATTATTAATAGATATTATTTTTTATAAAGTAGAGTATCCTTTTTACATATATGTATTTGTTTTTATTACATTTTTATGTATATTTTTATTATCTTTAGAAGATACTAAACATTTTAAAATTAATAAAAACGTTATATTAGCTCTTTTGGTTGCTTTTGATTTTGCTTACTATCCCTTTGTTATAAATGAGTTTCAAGGAGTTGGAAATCCAAAGTTTTTATCCATATTAATGGGAGAAACTATAACATTTTCTAGTATTTTATTTTTTTATTTAGTATATAAAAAAATTTTTAATATTACTTTTATAAATATAAAAATTGAAGAT
>DQVG01000105.1 GCA_015661865.1 Desulfurobacteriaceae bacterium | reverse complement strand
TCCTCAAACCTTGCTAGATTTGACGGAGTAAGATATGGGTATAGAGCAAAAAATTATAAAGATTTAGTAGATATGTATATGAAAACAAGAAAAGAAGGTTTTGGAAAAGAAGTAAAAAGAAGATGCTTAATTGGAACTTATGTTTTATCTGCAGGATATTATGATGCCTATTATTTAAAAGCTCAAAAGGTAAGAAGATTAATTTTTGAAGACTTTAAAAATGCATTTAATAAAGTTGATTTAATAGCTTTACCTACTTCCCCCACTCCAGCTTTTAAATTAGGAGAAAAATTAGATGATCCTATAAAAATGTATTTATCAGATGTATTTACTATTCCAGCTAATTTATCCGGTCTTCCGGCTATATCCATTCCAAGTGGATTTTCTAAGGAAATGTTACCTTTAGGAATCCAATTTATCGGTCGTCCATTTGATGAAAGTACAATTTTAAATGTCTCTTATTATTTGGAAAGGCAACTAAGCTTAAATCTAAATCCTCCAATCTAAATTTATATTTTGAATATAAGTCCATATAGACTTTATGTTTTTTATACTTAAACAAAATTAACTTTTTCTAAGCTAAAATATAAAATTATATTTCCGAAAAATTATTTAAGGGGTACTTTATCCTCGAAAGAGGTTAGTAAAATGAAAATAGATTCAATATCTCTTTTTATTTCTGATCTTAATATAGACGATTTTATATATAATGATCAAAATAAGAATTTAAATAAATTTAATAATAATAATACAATGTTTGCTAAATTTCAAACTAGTTTTACAAATATAGAAAATAAAAATAAAAATAAAAATCAAATGCATCTGTATAATAGTAAAAATGTTAGAGAAACATTAGAAGAAAAAATAGAAAAGCTTAAAAAAAAATTAAAAGAGGAAGAAAAAAAATATAGATACATCATAAAATATGATGAACTTTTAAAAAATTATTATCTAGAAGTTGTTGATCCCAAAACAAAAAAAATAATAAAAACTATTCCTCCAGAGTTCCTTTTAAAAGTAGAAAGACATCTTAAAAAATTTTTAAAATTAATAGAAAATTTAGAACATCTTAAAAAATTAAAGCAAAATTTTCATTATCAGGAAATGGATAAAATTCTTCATGAAATAAAGATTATATCTGAAGATATAGAACTTCCTGAAGATGATTTTAAAAATTTATTATACGAATATACTGAATCTTACTTTGCTTAAAATTAATCTATATTTTTTAAAATAGAAACTAATAACTCTTGACTTATGTCCTTTATATTATAAGTTTTTCTTAAATTAATATCTAAATCTATAAAATATTTGTAAAGTAAAAGAACTTTTTTAGAATATTTAGAAAGAATCATTTTATCATAGGAAGTTTTACCTTTTATAATATTTTTTAACCTTCCCAAGAACATAGGGATCGAAAGATAGATATTTTCTCGATAAGCCTTTTCCAAATATTCAATAAATTTATCATAATTTCCTTCTAAAAATAAATTAATAGTATCCCAAAAGTTAAATTCAAAACCTATACAAAGAAGCTGTACATCTTCTTTTTTTATTATCTTTTTGTTAGTTTCTAAAGCATATAATACTAATTTATCTGTTTCCCATTTTAAACTTTGGAGGTCATTAACTAAATTTAACAAAGTTTCCAGAGCCTCTTTTTCCAAAGATATAGAATGCTTTAAAAATTTTTGAATAACTAAAGACTTTAATTTATCTTTTTTCATTTTTGAAGAGTAGATAATTTCAAAATTTTTTAAAATTTCTAATAGATCTTTTGGTAAATAATTTGAAATGTCTTTACCTTTAAAATAAGAAAATAAAAGCTTAGTTGAAATAATCTCTTCCTGGGAAACAAAAATAAGATTATTTTTAAAAAAATTTAAATTTTGTTTGAGCTTTTCTAAATTAGAAAGGAGAAGTTCAAACTCATATACGACATAAATAATTTCTTCTTCAAATAAGGAAAAGCTGCTAGCTGAATTTATAATATCTTCTAAAGATACCTCTGAAAGAAAATAAGTTTTCTTTTTAACACCTTTTAAAGTACAAATTTTTTCAATTGTATCTTTTATTAAGAAATTTTCTGGGCCAAAAAATAAAAGAGGAAAGTTTATATTTTTTTCACTTTTTAAATTTTTCCTAAAATTAGTTATAACCGATATCTTAAGCATTGACAGCCTTTAAGAAATCTTCATTAGTTTTATATTTTTTTAATTTTTCTATTAAAAATTCCATAGCTTCTACAGGATTCATTTGAGAAAGAACTTTTCTTAAAAGCCAAAGTCTTTTAAGCTCCCACTCGCTCATTAAAAGGTCTTCTCTTCTTGTTCCACTTTTTTGAATATTTATAGCTGGAAAAACTCGCTTTTCAACAAGTTGTCTATCTAAAACAACCTCCATATTTCCTCTTCCTTTAAACTCTTCAAAAATAACATCATCCATTCTTGATCCTGTATCTACTAAACATGTAGCTAAAATTGTTAAGGATCCTCCACCTTCTATATTTCTAGCTGCTCCAAAGAATTTCTTCGGCTCTTGAAAAGCTAAAGCATCTATTCCTCCAGATAAAACTTTTCCACTTTGAGGAACTAAAACATTATAAGCCCGGGTCATCCTGGTAAGAGAATCCAAAAGAATAACTACATCTTTTTTTGTTTCTACGAGCCTTTTGGCCTTTTCAAGAACTACTTTTGAAACTTGAGAGTGCCTTTCAGGAACCTCATCAAAAGTTGAAGCTATAACTTCATCTGCCAAGGTATTTCTTTTCATATCTGTAACTTCTTCGGGCCTTTCATCAATAAGCAGAATAATTAAGTATATATCTGGATAATTTGTTTTTATAGCATTAGCTATCTTTTGAAGAAGAACAGTCTTTCCTGCTCTTGGAGGGGCTACAATAAGTCCTCTTTGACCTTTTCCTATAGGAGCAATTAAATCCATAACTCGAGTGGAAAGTTCTAAAGGTTCGTGTTCCAATCTAATTCTTTCATCTGGATGAAGGGGAGTTAGTTTTTCAAAAACAGGTCTAAATCTTGCTTTTTCAGTAGGAATATCATTTACAAGAAGAATTTTTAAAAGAGCATGATATTTTTCTCCTTCTTTAGGGGGACGAATTTCTCCTATTATCGTATCTCCGGTTCTTAATCCCAATTTTTTAATTTGGTTGGGAGATACATATATATCCTCTGGCGAAGGCAAATAAGAATTTTTTATAGATCTTAAAAATCCAAAACCTTCGGGTAAAATTTCTAAAACTCCCATTCCAAGTTTTGTCCCTTTTTTCTCAGCTTCTTTTTGTAAAATTTTTATAATAAGCTCATTTTTTCTTAAGTTTTCAATATCAATATGAAGACTTTTTGCAAGTTTTCTTAAATCAAAAATAGAAAGATTTTGATATGTTTTATACTTTTCTATAGTCTCAGGACCTAAAAGAGGTGTAATTTGAGTTTGAACAAGTTTTTTTTCTGATCCCGATGAACTTGAACTACTATCTTGGGAAGTAGAGCTTTTATTTATATTTTCATTTTCCTTTGTATCTTTATCTAAAACATTAACTTGCTTTTCAGAAGTGTTCATTATTATATCCTCCAACTATGATTTATATATTTTTTATATTTTAATGCTATATATACATCACATTTTGTATGCACTGCATAATAAATAGATATTTGAAGAGGGGAACATATCAGTACTTTAAAAATTTTAATTACTCCTCGTAATGAAATACTTTTTTAGAGCGTTTCTCTATTATTTTTAAAATAATAATACTTATCTCATAAAGAGCTAAAAGTGGCAAAGCTAACATAATTTGAGAAAATATATCTGGAGGAGTTAAAATCGCCGCTATTAAAAATATTATAATTATCGCATATTTACGATATTGTTTCAATACTTCCGAATTAATAATTCCAAGTTTTCCAAGTAAATATGAAACAACTGGAAGTAAAAATATTATACCAAATGCTAAAATCATTTGAATTACAAAAGAAACATAATTATTTATAGTAATTTGGGGTGTAAGCATATCTCCAGCAAAAGAAAGCAAAAATTTTAAAGAAAAAGGTAAGATAACAAAATAAGAAAAAGAAACTCCTAATAAAAATAAAATTAAAGTAATAAAAAAAGCAGGAATTATAAGTCTTTTTTCATGTTCATATAAAGCCGGCTCTACATATTTCCAAAATTGATATATCCAAAATGGGGAAGATAAAATAATAGCTGCAAGTAAAGTTACTTTCATACTAACTATTAAAGCATCTCCGGGAGAAAGAAATATAAGCTTTCCTACTAAGGATTTAGGTAGAGGTTTTTGTAAAAATAAAAGTATTTTCTTTGAAAAAGGGAATAATAAGATAAAAGTTATTACAATTGCTAAAAAAGAATAAAATAACCGAAGCCTCAGCTCTTGAAGATGTTCAGATATTTCTTGTTTTGGAAGCTCTTTATCTGACATATTTACTCTTTAACTTTAATTTTTTCTATATCTTCCTTTTTTTTTGTATCTTCCACCTTGGCACTTTCTTTTACTTCTTTCTTGATGCTTTCAACTTCATCACTTACACCAGAAGAAGCTTTTCTAAATTCATTTATAGCCCTTCCCAAAGACCTTGCAAGATCTGGAAGCTTTTTAGGCCCAAATATTAATAAAACAATTGCTAATATTAAAAGAAGTTCATTAGTACCTATATTAAACATTTTTTTTTATCCCCCTAAAAGGAAATCTAGATGCTTAGTTTTTTATGATATACTATAAACTAAATAAAGTCAATATAATAGAAAGTTAAGCAAAATGAAAATAATTTTTACAAATTATGTTGTAACAAGTGAATATCTTGAACCAGGTTATTGTTGGAACTATAATGTGTTTTTCGAAAATATTTCAAATCCCTATCTAGTAGGGAAAAATATTGTAGATGCTTATGCCCATTATTATGAAAATGTACTACCTGAAGATTATTCCTTGGGCATATATGAAAAAAATAATACTTTATCTTATATAAACTATATAAACAAAACTGCTTTATATCTTATAAGTAACGAACCTAAATCCTTTGATATAGTGAAAAAATAC
>DQVG01000079.1 GCA_015661865.1 Desulfurobacteriaceae bacterium | reverse complement strand
AGCAGCTATTACAGCAAAAAACACAACTAATAAAGATATTCCAGCTATAAAGATAAGAACTTTTTTATTAGGTTTATTATCCTTGCTTTCCACTTTTACCCCCACTTAATAAGGGGCTAGAAAGCCCCTTAAATTTTATGCTTCATTTTTCTATACATTTTCCGTATTTTCTACTTGAGCAATATTATTTTCCTTGCCCATATTTTTCACTTCTTCTGGGGTAAGACCTGTTAAAAGAACTACTGCAGTTTCAGCTTGATCTCCTACTCTTCTTCTAAACTTTAATACTTTGGTATATCCCCCATTTCTATTTTCAAATTTTGGAGCAATATGATGAATAACTTTCCAAGCTACATCTTTCTTTGTTAAAGTTCCTAAAATTTTTCTAATTCTAGTAAGTCTTTTAGTTTCATCTTTATTAGCTTGCTTTGCCCAAGTAATAATTTTATCTGCAAACCTAGAAAGCTCTTTAGCTCTAGCTACAGTAGTTTCTACTTTTCCATGTTCAAAAAGAGCTGTTGCCATTCCCCTGAGCATTAAAAGTCTATGTTCGGTTGGTCTTCCTAACTTTTTATATCCTTTTCTATGTCTCATTTTATTTAACCTCCAATCCTAGCTTCGCTAAGAACTTTCTAATTTCCTCTATGGATTTTTTACCGAGCCCTTCTATTTTTTCTATTTCTTTTATATCTTTTTGAATGAGATCTCTAACTGTAAGAATACCAGCTTCTTTTAATTTCTTTAAAGGTCTTCCCTTTAAACCTGCTTCTTCTAAAGTTTGATTCAATATTTCTTCAGAGGGTTGTTCTTCTTTTAAAGAAGTTGAAGTTTCTATTTGAGCTTCCCCTAAGTTTGTTGCAATTAAATTAAAGTGATCTATAAGGATTTTACATGCTTCTGTAAGAGCTTCTCTAGGAGAAACTGAACCATCCGTCCAAATTTCTATTTCTAAACGATTGTAATCGGTTTTATCTCCAACTCTTGCATCAGATACATGAAAAGCAACTTTTTTTACAGGTGAAAAATCCGCATCTAAGGTTATCCAACCTGCACTGTGAATATCAAATTCTTTTTGAATATCTTCAGATAAAACATACCCCTTTCCTTTATCTACTCTTAATTGAAATTCTAGCTTGGCACCTTCTTCTAAATGAGCTATTACTTGATCTGGAGTAAGAAGTTTTACTTGACCTGGAAGTTTTAAATCTTTTGCCGTTACTACGCCAGGACCTTCTTTTTCACATTCAATAAAATAAGGTCCTTCTCCTAAAAGTTTAAATCTAAGTTTTTTTAAGTTTAAAATAATTTCTACTAAATCTTCTCTAACTCCAGGTAAAGTTGTAAATTCATGTAAAGCTCCTTCAAATTTTACAGCTGTAGGAGCAGCCCCTTGTATAGAAGAAAGTAAAACTCTTCTTAAGCTATTTCCTATAGTAACCCCATAACCTTTTTCTAAAGGTTCTATTACACACTTTCCATAAGTAGGAGTTTCTTCTTCCCACTTTAAAGTAGTGGGCATTATAAATTTAATCATGATTTAAGGCCTCCTTTAAAAATAAAGTAGAAGGAAGCCCAGATACAAGGGCTTCTTTTTATATTACTTAGAGTATAACTCAACAATTAAGTGATCTTCAACTGGAATTTCTACTTCTTCTCTTGTTGGTTCAGATTTAACAACTGCTTTAAAGTTATCCCTATCAACTTCTATCCAGGAAGGAACTCCTCTTTTATCAGAAAGTTCAAACCAAGCTTTTTTAACATCTGGAACTTCTTTAGTTTTATCTTTTATAGTTATCACATCTCCGGGTTTAACTTGATAAGAAGGTCTATCAACTTTCTTTCCATTTACTAAAACGTGACCATGAACAACAAGTTGACGGGCATGTCTATGAGAAACTGCAAAACCAGCTCTATAAACTACATTATCTAATCTACTTTCAAGTAATTTAAGTAAGTTATCACCTGTTCTTCCTTTCATTCTTGTAGCTTTTTCAAAGTATCTAACAAACTGCTCTTCTCTTACTCCATAGTAAAACTTAACTTTTTGTTTTTCCATAAGCTGACGTGCATAATAAGAAAGCTTTCTTCGACCTTCCCTTCCATGCTGACCAGGAGGATAAGGTCTTCTATCTAAAATAGATTTACCTTTTAAAGATTTTTCTTCTCCAACATATATATTACAACCAAGCCTTCTTGCTATGCGCCATTTAGGGCCAGAATATCTTCCCATTATACCCTCCTTCTTTTTGGTGGTCTACATCCATCATGAGGTAAAGGTGTAACGTCTCTAAGAACCTTAACATTTAAAATGTTTGCAATAGTTCTTATAGCAGTTTCTCTTCCTGGACCATTACCTTTTACTCTAATTTCAACATCTTGAACTCCAAATTCTTTTTTAGCCTTAGTTGCAGCTTTCTCTGCCGCAAGTTGAGCTGCATATGGAGTTCCTTTTTTGGTTCCTTTATATCCAATAGTTCCTCCAGAGGCCCAACACAAAGTGTTACCTTGAGGATCGGTTATTGTAACAATGGTATTATTATAAGTGGCTTGAATATATGCTAATGCAAATGGAACTGTCTTTTTCTGTTTTTTCCTTTTAGAAGCTTTTGCAGCCATAAGCTAACCTCCAAACTAATTACTTTTTAGTAGCTTTCTTTTTACCAGGAACAGTTTTTCTAGGACCTTTTCTAGTTCTAGCATTTGTTCTTGTTCTTTGTCCTCTAACTGGTAAACCTAACTTATGTCTAATTCCTCGATAACAACCAATATCTATAAGTCTTCTAATATTCATAGCAATTTCTTTTCTTAATTCCCCTTCTACTTTGTACTCATTTTCTACAATTTGACGTATTTTTGCAATTTCTTCTGGTGTTAATTCTCTTACTCTTTTTTCCGGGTCCACTCCGGCTTTTTCGCAAATTTTAAATCCAGACTTTATTCCAATTCCAAAAATATAAGCAAGAGAATAAGGAACTTTTTTATCTTCCGGAATATCAACCCCAGCTATTCTTGGCATTTTACCCTCCTAAATTATCTTCCTTGTCTTTGTTTGTGTTTTGGATTTTCACAAATAACATAAACTACACCTTTTCTTTTTACAATTTTACATTTAGGGCACATTTTTTTTACAGAAGGTCTTACTTTCATATTAAATCCTCCTTTTATCCCTTTCTATATACTATTCTTCCACGAGTTAAGTCATAAGGTGAAAGTTCTACTACAACTTTATCTCCAGGTAAAATTCTAATATAATGAACTCTCATCTTTCCAGAAACATGAGCTAAAACTTCATGACCGTTTTCTAATTTTACTCTAAACATAGCATTAGGTAATGCCTCAACTACTTCCCCTTCCACCTGAATACCTTTTTCTTTAGCCATTTATATATTCCTCCCACGGAGTTAAAATTAAAGCTTCATTTTCCAAAATAGCTATTGTATGCTCAAAGTGAGCAGATATTTTACCATCTTTAGTTACTACTGTCCAGTTATCTCTTTTAGTTCTTACTTTTGGTTTCCCTGCAGTAACCATAGGCTCAATAGCTAAAATCATTCCTTTTTGCAGTTTTATTTTTTCTCCATATGAAGTGGGATAGTTAAAAACATGGGGAGGTTCATGTAGATTTTTACCAATCCCATGACCAGCATATTCTCTTAGTACATCAAATCCAAATTGGGATACATAATCATAAACAGCTTTTCCAATATCACTAAGTTTATTTCCAACTTTCGCTGCTTTTATGGCATTATATAAACTTTGTCGGGTTGCATCTATTAATTTTTTTGCCAAAGGAGATATTTTTCCAACCCCTACTGTTACTGCAGCATCTCCATAATAACCATTTAAATAAGCTCCAAAATCGAGCTTTACTATATCTCCTTCTTTTATCTTTCTTGTTTTAGAGGGAATTCCATGAATTATCTCATTATTAATTGAAACACATATATTTCCAGGAAAACCTCTATACCCATAAAAAGCACATTTAGCCCCAAGTTTTTCGCAAGTTTCCTTAGCTATTTTATCTAGTTCATAAGTAGTAATCCCTTCCTTAAGAGAATTTACAACTTCTCCTAAAACAATAGCTACCACTTTACCAGCTTCTTTTACTTTCTTTATATCATCTTCCGTATAAATATTTATATTTTCCATCGCTTTTAATCTCCTATTTAAAGACCTAAAGCTTTTTCTATTCTTAAAGTTACTTTTTCTATATCACCTAATCCATCTATTTTTTCTAAAATTCCTTTTTCTTCATAATAACTTATAACAGGAGTAGTCTTTTCATAATAAACTTTTAATCTATTTCTTATTATATCTTCCGTATCATCTTCTCGTCCTCTTGCTAACATTCTTTTTATAAGTTCTTCATCGGGGACATCTAAAAATAAAACTTTATCTAAACTTAAATCTAGCTCCTTTAACATTT
>DQVG01000088.1 GCA_015661865.1 Desulfurobacteriaceae bacterium | reverse complement strand
TCATTTATTATAGATGGTACGGAAAAAGCTATTGTAAATCAACTGCACCGATCTCCAGGAGTTTATTTTAAATCTGATATTTCAAAATCTTCTGGGGTTGCTAGACAGGTAGATGTAGCTTCCATTATTCCAGCAGATGGTTCCTGGATAGAGTTTGAACTTCCTCAAACAGATATTTTATATGTAAAAATAGATAGAAAAAGAAGATTTTATGGAACTTATCTTTTAAGAGCTTTTGGTATAGCAACAGATGAAGAAATACTTTCTTTATTCCATAAAGATGATATTTTTGAAATTAAGGTAAAAGATAAAAAGTTTTATGTAATAGAAAATGGAGAGGAAAGAGAGCTTTCATCTGAAGAGCTTAAATTTTATATTCCAATAGAGGATATCATTGATCCAGAAACTGGGGAAATAGTTCAAAAAGCTTATGAAGACTTATCTCCAAAAAAAATTCCTGAAGGAATTACTTTTAGAGCTGTAAGATATGATAGAAAGCCTTATGGTAGAGTAATTTTAAATACCTTAAGAAAGGAAAAAAATGATAGAGAAAAAGATGGAATAGAAGATCCTGTAGTAGCTGCTTACATTGAAATATTTAGAAAAATAAGACCTGGAGATTCTACCACTATAGAAGGTGCCAAAAAATTATTTGAAAATATGTTTTTAAATCCTAAAAATTATGATTTAGGTAGAGTTGGTAGAGCCAAATTAAATGAAAAACTTTATCCTCGTGAAAAATTAGAAAAACTTACTTTATCAGATTTATCTCAAATAGAGTGGCTTCCACCTTTGCTTTTAGCAGAGGATATTTATGATAAAGATGGAAATATAGTTTTAGAAAAAGGAACTTTAATAACAAAAGAAGTCGCCAAAAAATTACTAGAAGTTTGTAAAGATACTAAAAAAGAAACTATTAAGGTTGAACCGGATTATGATAGCGTTGGAAGAATTTTAAGTAAAGCTGACATAATTGCTACTATTAGATATTTACTTAATGTTCACGCGGGATTAACACCTTATGATGATATAGATCATCTTGCAAATAGAAGAGTTAGAGGGGTAGGAGAATTAGCAGAAGTATTTTTCAAAAAAGGAATGAAACGTTTTGAAAGACATTTAAGAGAGAAATTGACAGCTTTAAAACCTGAAAAGCCAGAGGCTATAAACTTAAAAGATTTAATTCAGGCAAAAGGAGCTCTTAATGATTTAATAGATTTCTTTAAATTAAACCAACTTTCTCAGTTTTTAGATCAAACCAATCCTCTTTCTGAAACTACTCACAAAAGAAGACTTTCGGCTTTAGGACCAGGTGGACTTTCAAGAGAACATGCAACTTTTGAAGTAAGAGACGTACATCCATCTCACTATGGAAGAATATGCCCAATAGAAACTCCAGAAGGTCAAAATATTGGTTTAGTTGTATCTCCAACTACATATGCTCGTATAAATTGGCTTGGATTTTTAGAAACCCCATATAGAAAAGTTGAAAATAGATATGTAACTAATGAAATTAGATACATGCAAGCAGATGAAGAGGAAAAGTATATAATCGCTCAAGCCTCTGCCCCTGTAGATTCTAATGGCAAAATCATAGCTGATACTGTAATGGCACGTCATAAAGGAGAGTTTAAACTTGTTTTAGCTGACGAAGTTGACTATATGGACGTATCTCCTAAACAAGTATTTTCTGTTTCATCTTCTTTAATTCCATTTTTAGAGCATGATGATGCTAACCGAGCTTTGATGGGATCTAACATGCAACGTCAAGCGGTACCTTTAATAACTACAGATTCACCTATTGTCGGAACAGGTATGGAGGAACATGTTGCAAAATATTCTCGCTGGGCGGTAACTGCTAAAAGAAGTGGAGTTGTAGAGTATGTTTCGTCCGATAAAATTATCATAAGAGCAGATGAAGGTGAAAAAACGGATTCTGAAATTGATACCGGTTTTGATGTTTATCATTTGCTTAAATTCCAAAAATCTAACCAAAAAACTTGTATAAATCAAAAACCAATTGTAAAAAAAGGACAAAGGGTTGAAAAAGGACAAGTAATAGCAGACGGACACTCTATGCAAGAGGGAGAACTTGCTTTAGGTAAAAACGTATTAGTAGCATTTATGCCTTGGAGAGGATATAACTTTGAGGATGCAATTTTAGTTTCTGAAAGACTTTTAAAAGATGATGTTTATACATCCATTCATATAGAAGAAGTTGAAACTCAAGTTATTGAAACTAAATTAGGAAAGGAAGAAATTACTAGAGATATTCCTAATGTTCCTGAAGAAAAATTGAGACATTTAGATGAATCAGGTATTGTAACTATTGGAACTTATGTAAAGCCAGGAGATATTTTAGTTGGGAAAGTAGCTCCAAAAGGAGAAGAGGTATTAACTCCCGAAGAAAAACTTCTTCAAGCTATTTTTGGAGAAAAAGCTAAAAGTGTTAAAAATGTATCTTTAAAATGTCCTCATGGAGTAGAGGGAGTTGTAATAGATGTAAAAATTATTTCTAGGAAAGGAGAAAGCAAAGATATTCGTTCTAGACTTTTAGAGCAAGAAGAAAGAAAGAAGTTAGAAAAAGCAAAGCAAGAAGAATTGTCCTTAATAAGAAAAGAAAGAGATAGAAAAGTTATTAAACTTATTACTGGAAAAACCTTAGCTCAAAATGTTGAAATAAAAGGTGAAATTATTGCTAAGGCTGGAGAAAAAATTACAGAGGACTTAGCTGAAAAAATTGTTTTAGAAGTTATTAAAAAACCATCTTTAATTGCAGATGAAGAAACTACAAAAGAAATTAAGAAGATTCGTCTAAAAGCTATTGATCAAATGGCTTTAATAGAAAATATCTATCAAGAGAAAAAGGAAACTTTAGAAAGAGGTCATGACTTACCTGCGGGAGTAAATAAGATTATAAAAATTTATATTGCTCAAAAAAGAAAACTTACCGTTGGAGATAAAATGGCAGGTCGTCATGGAAATAAGGGGGTTATTTCTAGGGTTGCTCCGATCGAGGATATGCCATTTATGGAAGATGGAACTCCCGTAGATATGGTTCTAAATCCCTTAGGAGTTCCATCTCGTATGAATGTTGGACAACTTTTTGAAACAATGCTTGGTTATGCGGGTAAAAAGCTTGGAGAGAAAATAGAAAAACTTTTAAAAGTAGGTTTAGAAACTGTTAGACAAGAGCTAAAATCTATTTATTGTATCCATGAAGGTAAGAAAGAAAATTGTAAATGTTATATGTGTAAGCTTATAGATTCTTTAAGTGATGAAGAAATAAAAGTTATTGCAAAAAGATTAGGAAAGGAAGGAGTTAAATTTGAAACTCCTATATTCAATGGAGCAACTGAAGAGGAAGTTAAAAATATGCTTAAAAAAGCTGGATTACCTGAAACTTGTAGGGTTAAACTTTATGATGGTTTAACTGGAGAACCTTTCGATCAAGATGTTACAGTTGGATATATGTATATGCTCAAACTTATTCACATGGCTGCAGATAAGATCCATGCAAGATCTACTGGGCCATACTCTTTAATTACTCAACAACCTCTGGGTGGTAGAAGTCATTTTGGTGGTCAAAGATTTGGAGAAATGGAAGTTTGGGCTTTAGAAGCTTATGGGGCAGCTTATACTCTTCAAGAAATGCTTACGGTTAAATCCGATGATGTTGAAGGTAGAAATAAAGTATATCAAGCTATTACAAAAGGTATTTATACCTTCGAACCATCTTTACCAGAATCTTTCAATGTTTTAGTTAGAGAGCTTAAAGGTCTTTGTTTAGACGTTGCTTTTATCAAAGAAGTAAGTGAAGAAAATGAATCGAAGGAAAAAACACCTTCAAGTATTTTTGAAGAAAAAAGAGAAAAGCCATTAACTCCTGAAGATTTATTCAAAGATGAACCTTCGGATGAAGGTAAAAACTCTTCTAATAACTAATTTAAAATTCTCCTCCCTTTTTGGGAGGAGTTTTTTTCACTTTTTAAAAATTTAAGGAGGTTTTATAGATGAAAGAAAATAAAAAAGAAATAATAATAGATACTGAACCAAAGAGCTTCGATTTTGATGCTGTGGAAATTGGACTTGCTTCTCCAGAAAAAATCCGTTCTTGGTCAAAAGGAGAAGTAAAGGTTCCAGAAACCTTAAACTATAGAACCTTAAAACCAGAAAAAGATGGACTTTTCTGCGCAAGAATTTTTGGTCCGGTAAAGGACTACGAGTGTTTATGTGGAAAGTACAAAGGTAAAAAATATGAAGGCGTTATTTGTGATAGGTGTGGAGTAGAGGTTACTACTTCTAAAGAAAGAAGAAGACGTTTTGGACATATAAATTTAGCTGCTCCAGTAGCCCATATCTGGTATGTAAAATCTGTTCCTTCTAAAATAGGATCTCTTTTAGGTCTTACTTCTAGAGAAGTAGAAAGAGTAGTTTACTTTGAAAGCTATATAGTTTTAGATCCAGGAGATGAGGAGGAAACAAATTTAAAAAAATATCAAATTTTAAGTGAAGAAGAATATGAAGAAAAAGTAAAAGAATTAGGAAAAGATGCTTTTAAAGTTGGTATAGGGGCTGAAGGTATAAAAGAGGCTTTAAAAAGTTTAGATTTAGAAGAGTTAGTTCAAGAGTTAAGAGAAGAAGTTAGAATGTACTC
>DQVG01000073.1 GCA_015661865.1 Desulfurobacteriaceae bacterium | reverse complement strand
TATTTTTTAACTTTACTTTCTTTTATACTTATATAATGTAAAAGAGCTCCTCGTGGAGACTTTACAAATCCATATCCTTTACCTTCATAAAAATCATCCGGATCTTTCCAATAAATATTATTTTTCTTAGCTGAAATATCTTCCAAAAGTTTTCTTGCATACTTATAAGCTAAATAGCTATCTACGTATCTTGCAATAAGTCTACCCATTACAGAGTTTGCTTTTTCATAAGGTACATTTAAATTTTTTAAAATCTTAAAAAATTTCTTTTCTTTTTTTATAATACACTCGGCTAAAGGGCCAACTTCCATCACTTTTCCTTTATATCTTGGAATTTTTATAAAACCATATTCTGGTTTTTTTTCTGTTATATTACTTACATTTAGATCTTCTTCCTTTCCATTTACTAATACTTTCCCCGAAGTATATAGATGAGAAACTGAAAGATAATTTCCAGGTCCTTTTCCAATTTCAAAAAGTTTTTTAAAATTACTAGCTAAAAATAAAATATCTTCTTCATATAGTTTTAAAAATTTTTCTATATCATTTAAAAGGGATAATAAAAATCCTATATCATCTGTTCTAAGAGGAGTTGATACTCCACCTACTAGCATTGCATGGGCAAAAGGAGTTTTTGCACCTAAAATAGCAATACCTTGAGAAATTCTAGTTCTAAGCTCAAAACTATTTAGATAATTTTTAAATAAATCTTTTACTATACTTTTATTTTTTAAAAGATCTGGAGCTTTTAAAGAGTTTCTTAAAACTAAAGGAGGTTCATCTAAAACACTAAAATCTATGTAATCTGGCAAAGTAAATTGATAAAATTGTAAAAGATGATTGGAAATAATATTAAGGCAAATTATTAAATCT
The DNA here is from genome assembly GCA_015661865.1 of Desulfurobacteriaceae bacterium. Taxonomy (GTDB): domain Bacteria; phylum Aquificota; class Aquificia; order Desulfurobacteriales; family DQVG01; genus DQVG01. The sequence continues at coordinate 1,893 of DQVG01000073.1, read as the reverse complement.
CTTATTTTTTCTCCATTTGGCTCTACATTAGCATTTATCGCATTTTCAATAGCTTTACACGAAGCTAGACCATGAGCTTCGCAACACAAACCACAAGCTCTTTGAGTTATTCGAATGGGATCCATAAAATGTCTATTTTCTAAAATTTTTTCAAGGCCTCTATACATTTCACCTGAAATATAAGCTTTTTTTACAAAACCGTCTCTAATTTCTACTTTTACTTTTAAATAGCCTCCTCCTACTCGAGAGATGGGAGAAATTTCTTTTTTCATTTTAAACCTCAATTACTTGAATTTTTTCTTTTTCTAAATCTAAAATTACAAATGTGGATTTTTGAGTAATATATCCACACAACTCTCCAGGATTTATTATCGTTAAATTTTCTTTTTTTCTAATATCTATTTGATGAGTATGACCATATAATATAAAGTTAACTTTATTTGTCATAATATCATCTATAAAATAGGGTTCATGCATTATTAGAAATTTTTTATTTTTTATTTCTAGAAAATGGGGAGGTTTATAGATCTCCCCATAAGAGGCATTTAAAAGACCAATAATTTCCCCATCATTATTACCAAATACTCCTACAAATTTTATATTTTCATCTTTTAATAAGTTAAATCCCAATTTAAAAGTGAAAGGAGCCACAAAATCTCCTAAGTGAATTACTAAATTTATATTTTCTTTTTTTACTATTTCAATAAATTTAAAAATTTTATCCATTCTATCATGGGAATCCGATAAAATAGCTAACTTCATTTTTTCTCCTCAAACTCTTTTTTGTATTTTTCTATTAAAACTCTAATTTCTTTTTCATTTAAGTTATTGATCTCTTCCTCTTTTAAATTTTTTCCTAATTTAGATGCTAAATGCTTTAGATAATTAATTTGTTTTCTTGAAGGTTTTTTTTCTTCAAACTTATCCTCTTTTAGATTGATATTTAAACCTTTCATAGCAAAAATAATTTCTAAAACTCTTAAAAAAGCTCTTGTTTCAGCTAATCTAAAAGCATTTTTATTTTTTATTTCACATTCTCCGTGGGAGGTAATTTCTTTATTATCTTTTAAAGCAATCTTAACTTTGAAAACTACTCTATCATCTATTACTTGATAATCACTTTCTACTTTTTCGATATCTAAATTTTTTAAAAGTTCAAAATATTTCTTTTTTCTACTTAGCTCATTCATTTTTATAACCTTCCTAAATAATTTTTAAAAAGTGAAGTAAAAACACGATGGAAATTATAATAATAAGAGGATTTAAATCTTTAAACTTTCCTAAAGTTAGTTTTAAAATAGTATAAGTAATAAACCCAAATCCAATTCCGTTTGCAATAGAAAAAGTTAAGGGAATTCCCATTAAAGTAACAAATGCAGGAAGCCCTTCTTCTATTTTAGAAAAGTCTATATTTTTAACAGTTTGAAACATAAGAAATCCTACAAATATAAGGGCTCCTGAAGTTACGTATAAGGGTATAGAAGATAAAACTGGATAGAAGAATAACGAAATTAAAAATAAAATAGCTACCACAATAGAAGCTATCCCTGTTCTTGCTCCTGAAACAATTCCTGCTGCACTTTCTATGTAAGTAGTAACTGTAGATGTTCCTAAAAGGGCTCCCACAGTAGTTCCCGCTGCATCTACAGTTAAAACTCTTGAAAGTCTTTTATCATCTTTCTTTATACCTAGTAAACTTGATAAACCAGCTAAGGTACCTACAGTATCAAACATATCCACTAAAAGAAAGGTTACTATTATGGGCAAAATAGAAAGACTAAATAAAGATGTCCAATCTATTTTGAAAGCTGCTGTTGGAGCTGGAAAAGAAAAGAGAGTAGTTGGCATCTGAAAATCTCCTAAAATTCCAGCTAAAATAGTAGCAAATATAAT
>DQVG01000052.1 GCA_015661865.1 Desulfurobacteriaceae bacterium | reverse complement strand
TGATGGAGTGGGACCCCATACTATATCTTTTCCTCGTCTTGAACCTGCTATAGGTACTCCCTTTTATAAAAAAAGTAAATATTTAGTTTCTGACAGAGATTTTATAAAACTTGTAGCTGTAATTAGACTCTCCGTTCCCTATACAGGCTTAATATTAACTGCTCGGGAAAAACCAGAAATAAGAGAAAAGTTGCTTCCTTTAGGAGTTACTCAACTGGACTTTGGATCTAACATAGGAGTTGGAGCCTACTCTAAGGGGACTTATGATTTAGAAAAGCAACAATTTTTTATAAATGATTTAAGAAGTTTAGATGAAGGTATTTGTTGGCTTGCAAAACATGGGAAAATAACCTCTTTTTGTACAGCTTGTTATCGAGCTGGAAGAACTGGAGATTACTTTATGCATTTTGCAAAAACGGGCCTTATTCATAAGTTATGTCATCCCAATGCTATTTTAACTTTTAAAGAGTATTTAGAAGATTATGCAAGTGAAAAAACAAAAAAAGAAGGGGAAAAGGTAATAAAACAAGAGCTAAACTTAATTAAAGATGAAAAATTGAAAGAGAAAGTCCTAGAATACTTAAAAAGAATTGAACAAGGAGAAAGAGATTTATATTTTTAAAGATAAATTTGCATTCTTTTTGAAAACTTTCTAAAAACCAAAATACATTAATTATCTTTTTCAATTATAGTTTACCACTTGATATAATTTCCTCAGAAATTTTAAATTAGGGGGATTTTAAGGTGAGAATATTATATAAACATTTAAATGAATTTATTGATATATCCGATTTAACTCCACAACAAGTAGGAGAGCTTTTAACAAAAAGTGGAACTGAAGTAGATAGGGTTTATTCTTTAAAAGATATTTTAGACAAAATTGTTATCGGAAAAATTCAAAAAATAGAAAAACATCCTAATGCAGATAAACTTTGGATATGTAAAGTTTTAGTTAGTAAGGATAAAGACTCCTATGCTTATAAGGTAATAAAAGAAAATAAAGATAAATATGATTTAAATGAAAATTATATTGATGAAAATGGACAAGTTATTTTACAAATAGTAACTGGAGCAAATAATGTTTATGAAGGTATGTACGTTCCTGTGGTTTTAATAGGAGGAAAAGTAAATTTTGAGGGAGAAAGTTTTAAGATATCCAAAAGGAAATTTAGAGGTATAAATAGCTATGGAATGTTATGCTCTGAAAGCGAGCTGGGTTTAACTGAAAAATCTGAAGGTATTATGGATTTAGGAGAAAATTTACCTATTGGAGAAGATTTTATTAAATATGCTTCCTTAGATGATTATATTATTGAATACGAAATTACTCCAAATAGACCCGATACCTTAGGAGTTTTAGGAATAGCAAGAGAATTAAGTGCTATTTTAAAAAGACCTTTAAAGGAAATTCCTACAAACTATACATATAAAGAAAAATCTTTAGAAGATATAAAAGTTGACATATTGGACAAAAACGCTTGTCCGAGATATACTTTGCAAACTGCAAAATTAAAAAAGATAAAAGAAAGTCCCTTATGGTTAAAAGTGAGACTATACCTTTATGGGCAAAGGCCTATTAATTTAGTAGTAGATCTTACAAATTATGTTATGTTTGAACTTTCCCAACCTATGCATGCTTTTGATTTAGATAAAGTAAAAAATAAGCATTTTATAGTTAGAAGAGCAAAAGAAGGCGAAAAAATTTTACTTTTAGATGATCAAGAAATAAAGCTTTCTTCTCAAGATCTTGTTATTGCAGATGAGGAAAAACCTTTAGCTTTGGCAGGTATAATGGGTGGAAAGGAAAGTGCTATAACCCAAGATACAAAAGAAATTGCCTTAGAATCTGCTCATTTTGATCCTTTAACTATTAGAAAAACTTCCAAAAGGTTATCTATTTCAACAGAAAGCTCTTATAGATTTGAAAGAGGATGTGATATTGAAATTACATCTTTTGCTCAAGATAGATTTTTCCATCTTCTTCAAAAGATAGATGAAAATGTAGAGATAATTTTGCCCAAAATAGATAAATATGAAAAAAAATATACTGGAAAAGAAATTAAATTTAATTTGGAAAAATTTAAAACCTTCTTAGGACAGGAAATAGATAAAAAAGAAATTTTAGAGATTTTAGATTATTTAGGATTTAAACCCGAGCTAAAAGATAATATCTTAAAAGTAAAAGTTCCTTCTTGGAGAGCTTATGATATTAACTCTTGGGCAGATATTATAGAAGAAGTAGCAAGAATATATGGATACGAAAACTTAAAAATTACCTACCCTAGTCTTTATCCAAATGTAAAAAAAGACTATACCTTCTTTAGAATTTCGGATATAAAAAAGTTTTTTGTAAGTAATGGCTTTTTAGAAGCTATAAATTATTCGTTCTTAGGTAAAAAGCACTACGAAAACTTGAACTTAAACTATGGAAATTTAATAAAGCTTTTAAATCCTTTAAATGAAGAACAAAGTTTATTTAGAGATTTAATAGCACCATCTTTAATTTCTAATGTTTCTCACAATTATAAGAAAGGAATAAGAAATATAAAACTTTTTGAACTTTCCAAAGTCTTTAAAAAAGAAGATATATCAACTTGTGAGGAAAATATCTTTGTAAAAGATGATAAATTAGGTAGTATAAAGGAAGATATTCACTTAGCAATTGCTCAAACTCCAGGAAGTTTTGAAGATATAAAAAGAGTAATAGATAGATTTCTAGATCTTCTTGGTCTTAAGCCCCAATATGAAAGAAGTACGTTAAAGTTTTTACATCCCGGACAAAGTGCAGATATTTTTGTAGATAATAAAAAAGTAGGATTTTTTGGAAAGTTACATCCAGATGTATTAGAAAAGCTTGAGGTAAATGAAGATATCTATGTTGGAGAGCTTAATTTATCTTTACTTTTAAAACTTGCACCCAAAGACATTAAATATAGTAAGAAAAAAGTTTCTAACTATCCGGCTACCTATAGAGATATTTCAATTTTATTAAATAAAGAGCAAACTTTAAATCAAGTATTTAATTTAATTCAAGATACTTTTAAAGAACTTTTAGAAGATGTATATGTTATTGATATTTTTGAAGATGAATCTAAACTTGGAGCTAATGTAAGAAGTATTACTTTAAGAATGATCATAAGGGGAATTGATAAGACTTTAACTGACAAAGAAGTTAATAAGCTCTATGAAGATCTTTTAGAAAAAATAGAAAAAAAAGGTATAAAAGTAAGAAAGTAAAAGGGCTTGCTTTTCAGTCTTGGAGGAAATAATTAATGAAAGTTATTTTGGAAAATTTTTTTAGAGAGAAAGATTTTAAAAAAAAACTTTTAGATTTAGGAGTTTGTAAGAAAGGATCTGATATTCTTTCAAAAAAATACAAAACTTATATTTTTTATGTAGAAAACATAAGTACAGTAAGTGCCAATATCTTAAAACAAGAAGCTCTTTGTGTAGGGGCAGATGTTGCTTTACCTTTAAAAGCTTCTTTTTTTGAAAAGAAAGATACAAAAGTTTATTTAATAGTTACAAAGCGCCAACTTGAAAAATTAATTTCTAGGTTAAAAGAGCAAATTCCATCTTTACAAAAACTAGCTTTTATATTAGAGGAGTTTTTAAATTTAGAAAAAACTCCTTATCCTATTTCTTTTAATGGGAAGGTTTTAAGCTTTGAAAAATATGTTCTTATGGGGATTTTAAATGTAACTCCAGATTCATTTTATGATGGAGGAAAGTATATAAATTTGGATAAAGCCATAGAGCATGCTCAAAAGTTAGTTGAAGAAGGAGCTCAAATAATAGACGTTGGAGGAGAAAGTACTCGTCCAGGAGCTACTCCAGTTTCCCTTGAAGAAGAGTTAAATAGAGTTATTCCGGTAATAAAAGCTTTAAGGGAAAGTTTACCAAAAAATATCTTTATTTCTATAGATACTTATAAGGCAAAGGTTGCTCAAAAAGCTATAAAAGTAGGAGCAGATATTGTTAATGATATTTCGGGTTTAACTTTTGATAAGGATATGATAAATGTTCTTAAAAGTACTCATGCTCCCATTGTAATAAATCATATTAAAGGAACTCCAAAAGATATGCAAAAAAATCCTCATTATGAAAATGTTTTAGATGAAGTATCTAAATTCTTTGAAGAGAAAATTGAAACTTTGTTAAAAGTTAATTATCCCTATACAAATATTA
>DQVG01000081.1 GCA_015661865.1 Desulfurobacteriaceae bacterium | reverse complement strand
AATATTATGTATAAAATATAGAGCAAGATTAAACTAATAACCTTTACATCAAATACAAATAAGGTTCCATAATACATTTTTAAAAGAATAAATCCCGTAACAAGAGAAAAAGTTATAACTATAAGACCAAAAGCTGTAGCATGGTCAATAGCTTTTTCTAAAAAAGGAAAAGAAGGGACTTCTTTAAAAAGTTCAGATAAAGTTTTCTTTTTTAAAGATCTATGAAATCTTAAAAATAAAATAGAAACTATACCTGAAAAAAGGAAACTTGCATAGGCTAAAAAAGAAGTTAAAATATGAATTTTAACAATGAATTTGTAGTTATTTAAAGCAACAAAATTATTGCTTTCCAATAAGAGAGATAAAACTAAGATAAGTCCCAAAATGGGACTTACAATAGAAATTATAGATTCCAATTTGTATTTTATTATAAAAAATAAACTTATGATATCTAAAAATAATGCAAAAACTAATATACTACCTTTTAAGCTGTGCAAAGGACAGTTTCCATAGTTAAAAATAATTAAAATTAATCCCAAGCTAGCCACAAAAAATATATTTTTGGAAATATACTTTAAAAAATCATTTTTATATAAATAAGCTAATATATTTAAAATTTCGCACAAAAACATTAAAAAAACAATTAACCATAGCAGCATTTAAATTACCCCTCTAAAAGCTTGTAAAACTTTTTAAATAAATATCTACTATCGTGAGGTCCTGGGGAGCTCTCTGGGTGATATTGAACCGTAAAAATAGGTTTGGTTTTATGTTTCATACCTTCCAAAGTCTTATCATTTAAAGATATATGACTAACCTCAAAATCTTTAGGTAATTTTTTTATATCTACTGCAAATCCATGATTTTGAGCGGTAATTTCCACTTTTTTATTTTCTAAATTTAAAACAGGTTGATTTGCTCCTCTATGACCAAATTTTAGTTTGAAAGTTTTACCTCCAAAAGCTAAAGCAGTAAGTTGATGACCTAAACAAATTCCAAATATAGGTTTTTTAAATTTTTTAAAAAGTTCTTTCAAGGTTTTTATATAGGGAACTGCTGCGGGATCTCCGGGACCACAGGATAAAAATAAGCCATCTAAATCCATTTTTAAAATTTCTTCTGCCGTTGTATTTGCAGGTAAAACTATAGGTAAAATTCCTACATCTACCATACATCTTAATATATTGTATCTTATTCCAAAATCCAAAACTCCTACTTTAAACTTAAAATGATCATCTTCATATTTTTTATAACCTTCTAAAGTCCATGTTCCAGTTTTCCATATAAACTTTTCCTTTGTAGTAACTTTATCTACAAGGTTTAAACCTTCCATTTTTGGAGATTCTAAAATTAAATTAAGAGCATAATCTTTTAAGTTTTGAAAATTATCAAACTCTAGTTGTTTATCTTTATCTAAAATTAAGATATACTTTCCTTTCTTTTTTTCATAAGTAAATATCCCACCTCTCATAGCCCCTTTTTCTCTAATATGTTTGGTAAGGGCCCGAGTATCTACATCAAAAATTCCAACTACATTTTCTTTTTTTAAGTAATTTTCTAAACTGTCTTTTGCTCTCCAATTACTATAAATAGGGGAAAGCTCTAAAATAATAAAACCTGCAGCATGAACTTGATAGCTTTCTACATCTTCTTCATTTACCCCAACATTTCCTATAAGAGGATAAGTCATAGTAACAATTTGACCTTTAAAAGAAGGATCGGTTAAAATCTCCTGATAACCTGTCATAGAAGTTGTAAAAACTACTTCCCCCAAAGTACTTCCTTCTTTTCCGAAATTATAACCTTTAAGCATATATCCATCTTCTAATAAAACAAAAGCTTCTTTTCTTTCAAAAAACATATAAAATCCCCCTCAAAACATTTTCTAAAATTTTAAGTCCCACTTTTTGACTTTTCTCGGGGTGAAACTGAGTCCCAAACACATTATCCTTTTGAACACTTGAAACAAAAGTTATGTAATAATCTGTTAAGGTAAGAATAGCTTTATGTTCTACATTTTTAGGATAATAAGAATGAACAAAATAAACATATTCTCCGCTGTCTATATTTTTATATATACCAAAAGGCTGAGCTTTTATATTTTTATCTAGTTTCAAAATTTGGTTCCAGCCCATATGAGGAATTTTATAAGCTTTGGGGAGTTTGAATTTAACGATTCTTCCTTTTATAAATCCAAAACCTTTTTCTAAACCAAATTCATAACTTCTTTCAAAAAGTAAATGAAAACCCAAGCATATTCCAAAAATAAAATGGCCCTTTTCTTTTTCTTCTAATATTTTTTCCCACAACCCTTTCTTTTTTAAATTTTTTACAGCATCTTTGAAGGCTCCAACTCCAGGAATAACAAGCAAGGTAGGATCTTTTATTTCTTTAGAACTTTGAGCAACTTTTATATTGAAATTAAAATCTTTTTCTCGGTTAACAAATTCAAAGGCCTTAAAAACACTTCGTATATTTCCCATTCCATAATCTATAATATAGATATTTTTAGCCATTTTCTT
>DQVG01000124.1 GCA_015661865.1 Desulfurobacteriaceae bacterium | reverse complement strand
TCAAATTATCTTCAAATTTTAGAAAATAGATATATATATGGATATAAAACTCAAAGAATTTTAAAAATTTTAGAACAAATAAAAGAAGTAATTAATAAATTAAACTTAGATTTTGAAAAATTAAAAGAAGCTGCTATTTATATGAATATAGGGTTATTTATGATGCCAGATAAAGTGGTTTTAAATTTTGAAGAGGACTTGTCCGAAGAAGAAAAAAATTTATATGAAATTCATCCAATTTTGGGAGGTATTTATCTTAATCTTTTAAATTATTCAGATATGGAAGTAAAACAAACAATTTTAGATCATCATGAAAATATAGATGGAAGTGGATTTCCTTCCAAAAAAAAGGGAGAAGAGATTTCACCTTATGCGAAGGTTTTAAGAATATTAGATGATTTTGATAGTATTTCTTATAAAGAAAACAAAGAAACTGCAATAAAATTTTTATCTGAAAACAAAGGAAAGTATTATGACGAAAATATATTAAATGAGATTTTACCTGTTTTAGAAAAAATAGAAATAAAAGAAGAAATTGTTATACCTGATGAAATTTTAGCTCTTTACAAAAAGGTTTTAGAAAGGGAAGAAGCCATTAAATTACCAAAATTTTTAGAAAAAATAGAATTAGATAAAAACGAAAGGGAAGAAAATTCCCAGCAAGAAAATGAAAAATAAAATAATAGTATTATAAATTGAAAAAACTAATTAGCTATAAATACCTTTCCAAACTTATTTTGATATCTCCAAAAAATTTAGATATCCTTACTTTTATTTAAAAACTCAATCTTTTTTATATTTTTTACATTTTTCAATTTATATTTTTTCTAATTAACTATAATATGATAAAATACACCTCGCATTATTTTTTAGGGAGGCTGGTTTTAAGCCATGAGGATGGCAAACAGAATTTTTTTAAAAATTAGAAAGGAGGTAGCTAAAAGATGGCAAAAACATTGGGAATCCACATTGTAGCTGATCTTTATGGTTGTGATCCAGAAATTTTAAAATCTGCTACAAAAATGGCAGATATTTTCGAAGGCGCTGTAAAATTTGCAAATCTAAATAAATTATCTTCTCACTATCATCAGTTTCATCCCTATGGAGCTACTGGTGTAGTAGTTATATCTGAATCCCATTTATCCTTTCACACTTGGCCAGAGCATAAATATGTAGCTATAGATGTTTATACTTGTGGACCTCATGAAGCTGCTTTTAAAGCTTTTGATTACATTGTTCAAAAGTTAAAACCTCAAAAAATAGAAAAACAAGTTCATTATCGTGGCGTTATAGATGAAAATCAACAAGTTTGTTTTGCAAAGGAAAATGTAGCGGAATTTGAAATTGTTTAAAAGTAGTCAAAAAATATATAGTTATTTAACTTGTAAAGTTAAGGGATTTGTAAACTTAAATTTTTAAAACTTGAAAAATAGTAATTTATTTAATATAATTTGAAACCCAAAAAGATTATTATTTTTATTGGAGGCAATTTTATCATGATGAAGACAAAAAAAAGTGCAGCTAAAAGAATTAAAATAACAGCAAGAGGTAAAGTTAAACATTGGTCTCCAGGAAAAAGTCACTTAAATAGAAAAAAAGATAGAAAAAGACTAAGAAGATTAAAAAAGGCTAAAGTATTAACAGGACAACAAGCTCATAACTACAAATTACTTGTTCCTTACATGTAATAATAGACAAGGGGGAAAACATGAGAGTTAAGTATAGCCCAAGAAGAGAAAGAAGAAAAAAGTTAAAAAAATTAACAAAAGGATATTTTGGCTCTAAGCATAAACTTTATAGAACTATGAAAATTCAGGTAATGAAATCTTTAATGTATGCTTATAGAGATAGAAAGCAAAGAAAAAGGGACTTTAGAAGACTTTGGATAACAAGAATAAATATCGCAGCTAGACAATTTGGGCTCAAATACTCTAAGTTTATGGAAGGTTTGAGAAAAGCTGGTATTAATTTAGATAGAAAAATTTTAGCTGATTTAGCTGTAAATAATCCAAAAGAATTTGAAGCTTTAGTAAATAAAGCTAAAGAGGCATTAGAAGTAGCTTAAATTTAGGGGATAAACATGGATTTTAATGATATTTTAAAAAAATTTAAAGAAGAAATTGAAAAAATAAAAGAATTTGATATTAAAGAAGCTAAAAGATACTTTGAAAATCTAAAAGTTAAGTATCTAGGTAGAAAAGAAGGTATAATCCCCAATTTATTTAAAAAGTTAAGAGAAGTTCCTCCGGAAAAAAGAAAAGAATTTGGTCAAAAGATTAATTTGATAAAAGAGGAAGTAGAAAAAGCTTTAAAGGAATATTATGAATTTTTAAAACAGGTAGAAAAAGAAGAAAAATTAAAAAAGGAATATGTAGATGTTACTATTAAGTTTAAAGATTTTGAAGCTGGTAGCTTACACCCGGTAACAAAAACCCTAAATAGAATTGTAGAAATTTTTACAAATATGGGATTTGCTATAGCAGATGGACCGGAAATTGAATTAGATTTTTACAATTTTGAAGCTTTAAATATCCCTAAAGGTCATCCTGCAAGGGAAATGCAGGATACTTTTTATATAACAAATGAAATATTACCTAGAACTCATACTTCACCTATTCAAATTAGAACTATGCTTTCTCAAAAACCTCCTATTCAAATTATTGCACCTGGGAAAGTATATAGAAGGGACTCAGATCCAACTCATACTCCAATGTTTCATCAAGTAGAAGGTCTTTTAATAGATGAGAAAGCTACATTTACTGACTTAATGGGAATTTTAAACATCTTTTTAAAGGAATTTTTTGGAAAAGATACTAAAGTAAGATTTAGACCCTCTTACTTTCCTTTTACTGAGCCGAGTGCAGAAGTAGATATTGGTTGTGTAATATGTAAAGGAAAAGGTTGTAGGGTTTGCAAAGGAACTGGTTGGCTAGAAGTTTTAGGTTGTGGTATGGTTCATGAAAATGTTTTAAAAAATGCAAACATTGATCCAGAAAAATATCAGGGCTTTGCTTTTGGAATGGGAGTAGAAAGATTAACTATGCTTAAATATGGTATAGATGATATTAGGCTTTTATTTGAAAATGATGTAAGATTTTTAAGACAATTTAAACCATTTTTAACCTAAAGGTTTTCACGGGAGGGAAAAATGAAAAAAACATTTATGTTAAAAAAAGAAGATGTTAAAAGAGATTGGTATATAGTTGATGCTGCTGGAAAAACTTTAGGAAGACTTGCTACTGAAATTGCAAAAATTTTAATGGGTAAACATAAAGTTACCTATACCCCTCATGTAGACAATGGAGACTTTGTTATTGTAATAAATGCAGATAAAATTCATGTAACTGG
>DQVG01000114.1 GCA_015661865.1 Desulfurobacteriaceae bacterium | reverse complement strand
TAGGTATTACTGGAAATATAGGTAGTGGAAAAAGTACATTTTCCAAATTTTTATGTAATTTTCTAAAAAAAGATTATAAGGTAAATCTTATTTATGCTGATAAAATAGGTCATAAAGTAATAGAAAAGGATGATATAAAGGAAAAGCTTGTCAACCGTTGGGGATCTTCTATATTAAAAGAAAATTTTATAGATCGAGCAAAAGTTAGAAAGATTATATTTTCTAGTAAAAAGGAGTATAACTTTCTTTGTTCATTAGTTTGGCCAGAGATTTTAAAGGAAATAAAAAAGCTTATAAAGCCTTTCTCTATTAACTTAATAGAAGCTGCGGTCCTAGTAGAGGCTAAGTGGCATAAAATTTGTGATCTTATTGTTTTAGTTGATGCTCTTTTTTCAAAGCGATTTTTAAGAAAACCTTTTTTATCTTTAAAAGAATTTTTACTAATAAACTCTTATCAATTACCTGGCTCTATTTTAGAAGTTTACGCAAACTATATTGTAAAAAATAACTCTTCTTTAAAGAATTTAAAATCTCAAGCTGAATTAATATCGGATTTAATATCTTTTAAAATTTCTAAAAAATTTTCATAATATTCTTTTTTTATTTTAAGTTCATTTTCTTTTATATTTAAATCTTTTATTAATTTATCATAAAGTCTTTCAAAAAAATCAAAAAAATAATTTGCTAATTTTCCTTTTAAGTTTGCTATTTTTTTTCTAAGATAAAAGTCAAAACTTCTTTTTAAAAGGAAGTTAAATAAAAGATAACTAAATAAAAACAGAATAAAAATAAAACTAGATAAAAGACCAAAAATATACATTAAACTTTTATATTCACTTATACCAAATCCTATACTAATTAGAAAAAATACTATAGATAACCAAAATAAAATTCTTAAGTTTTCAAACTTATACTTAAAAAAATTATATATTTGTTGAGATAACTTTTCAAAAAATTTTCTAAATTTTGTCTTATCTTGAGAAAGTTCATATTCAATTTCTTTTAAAACTTCTTTAGGAAAGTTTTTGAAATTTTCTTTGATTTTATCAATAATTATCTTTGAATCAAAAATAGAATTACACTTTTGATATATAATAGGTTTTATATGATTTATTTTCCATTCTAATTTTTTTAGTATATTATTTAATTTAAAAAGAACTTCTTTAGGATTTAATTTATCTATAAAATTGTTTAACTCATTTTTTAAAGTAATTTTCAAAGTATTTAAATTATCCTCTACCTTTTTTATGTAGTAATTCTGAAGATTTAAAATAAAATTTCTTAGTTTCTTCTTTTTATATTGAATTTTTTCAAGTTTAAAATCAATATTTTTTAATTTATATCCAATTTTTTCCTCTAGATCTTCAAAAAATTTTTTTTGACATTCTAATTTTTTCAATTTGATTTTTTGAAAATAGTTAACAAGTTCCTCTTTTTTATTAAAAGAAAGATACTTTATCTTTTTTAGATTAAATAAATTACCAGAAAGTTGAGAATATATTACAATTTTGTCAAAATTTTCATGATATGTATCTAAAAACTTTTTTAAATCTCTTAAATCTTCTTCATTTTCTACCCTAAATATTCCTATATCATACTTTTTATCTTTTTTAAAATCTTTTGATATTTTAAAATTAAAATCGGAATCTAATTTTTTAATTAAATTCATTAAATAATCGTCATTCGTATATACAAAAAAAGATGTAAAAATCTTTTTTTTTGAAGATAGAAAATTTATAAGATCTTTATCTTCTAAAATTAAAGCTAAATTTAAAAGCCTTTCAAAATATTTTTTCAAATTCCCTTCTCCTCAATTTAGTTTTGAGTTTATTAAATTCTTATTTTATAATTTTTATATAAAGTTTTTTACAATTTTTTTACAGATATAAAGAAGGTATATTTAAAGTTTCTATATAGAAAATTTAAGATTTTAAAAGAAAATATAAAGTTCTTAAGGGAGGTTTGATAATGAAAAAGTATTTATCTATAGCACTAGCTTTATCTTTTGCTTTTTTTGGATGTTTAGATAAAAAAGAGGAAAAGGGTAACAAACAGTCTATTTCAGAAACAAAAGCTAAAACTGCTTCAAAGGATTTTATTGTAATTGGATATACCGAAAGTAAAACCGGAAAGTTTGCTACAGAAAGTAGAGAACAATCTCAAGGATTAAAACTTTGGGCCGAAGATGTTAATAAAAACGGAGGAATTTATGTAAAAGCTCTTGGGAAAAAGTTAAAGGTAAAATTAATTAGTTATGACGATGAAAGTTTAAAAGATAGAGTTCAACAGCTCTATACTCGTCTTATAACTGAAGATAAAGCCGATTTTCTAATTTCTCCATATTCTTCTGGACTTACAGCTTCTGCAGCTGTTGTAAGTGAACAATATGGAAAGGTTTTAATTGCTACGGGAGCTGCTTCAGATAAAATTTTTAAAAAGGGTTATGAACTTGTTTATCAAATTTATACACCTGCCTCTAGATATTTAAAAGATGCAATAGATCTTTTAAAAGAAAAACATCCTGATGTAATAAAAATTGCCATTATTTATGAGAATTCTAATTTTGCAAAAAGTGTAGCTACAGCCGCAAAAAAATATGCTGAAGAAAAAGGCTTTAAAGTAGTTGTTTTTGAAAGTTATGATCCAGGAACTTCAGATTTCACTACTTTAATAAATAAAATAAAGGAAAAAGGAGCTCAAGCCTTAATAGGAGGAGGACACTTTACTGATGGCCAAGCCATAGCTAAACAAGTTAATGATGTTAAATTGCCTTTAAAAATGCTCTGTATTCTTGTAGCTCCGGCAATTGATAAGTTTAAAGAAATAGGAAAAGCGGCTCTTTATGTTTCCGGACCTTCTCAATGGGAACCTAAAGTTGATTATTCTCCTAAAACTTATCCTGAAAAATTTTATGGAATATCCTCTAAAGAATTTGTAGAAAAGTATAAAAAAATATATGCAAAAGATCCCTCTTATCATGCTGCTGGAGGATACGCTGCAGGGTTAGTTTTACAAAAAGCTATAGAAGATTCTGGTTCTTTGGAAACTTCTAAAGTAAAAAATGCCTTAGATAACATGGATATTTATACTCTTTTTGGTCATATAAAATTTGAGAAAGCTCCTTACCATGGAAGACAAGAGGGACATAAAATGGTTATTGTGCAATGGCAAGAAAAACAAAATAAATTAGATAAAGAAATTGTTTATCCAAAAGAAGCTTCAACTTCAAATTACATACCTTATAATAAAAAATTTTAGGAGGGATTTTAATTGAATGTATATATAGATACTTTTATAAATGGTATCTTAATAGGACTTATATATGGTCTAGCTGCAATGGGTCTTGCCCTTATTTGGGGAGTTTTAAAAGTTATTAATTTATCCCATGGAGCATTTATTACTTTAGGGATGTTTTTATCGTATTTAATATTTAAATATTTTCATATTCCACCATATATAAGTGTATTTTTTACCTTAATAATAGGTTTTATTTTGGGATTTTTAGCCTATTTTATTTCCTTACATAAAATAGTATCTCATGCAAAAAATTTTAAAGAGTATGAACTTTCAAGTTTACTTTCTACTTTTTCTTTATCTTTAATTATCACCGGATTTTTACTTTTTATATTTGCTACTACGCCTATGGCTATTAATTTGCCTTTAAGTTTATTTGAAACTAAGCTTTTAGCTTCCTTTTTCTCTATTATTTTTACAATCGCTTTGACTTTATTTTTATATAAAACCTATATGGGAAAAGCTATACGGGCAGTTTCCCAAAACATTGATGCAGCAAAACTTATGGGAGTAAATACTACTTTAATACTGGCTATTAGTTTTGCTATAGGAATATCCCTTGCCATGGCTGCTGGAAATTTAATTGCTATGGTTTTCCCTTTTTCTACTTTATCTGGAATTTTATATGAACTAAAAAGCTTTGTAATTTGCGTTCTTGGTGGACTTGGAAACCCTGTAGGAACCATAGTAGGAGGAATTATACTTGGTCTTTTAGAAAATTTCTTTGGACTTTTTGTAAATCAGGGATTAGTTCCTTTTATTGAATTTACAATTTTAATTCTTCTTTTGATTTTTAAGCCAAATGGTCTTTTTGGAGGCTCTAAATGAAAAAAAATCTTTTCTCTTTGCTCTTAGCTCTAGGTATTATATTTTATTTTATATTAACTCCCATGATTCTTAACTCCCCTATATTAAGAGAAAGCTCGTTTACTACTTTGATGTATATTGCATTAGCAATTTCTTTAAATATTTTGATGGGCTTTACCGGATATGTATCTTTTGGTCATGTAGTATTTTTTGGAATAGGGGGCTATATAACTTTTGCTTTACTTTATTATTATAAAATTTCTCTTTTCTTAGCTCTTATTCTTGCAGGTATTTTTGCAGCCCTTATTGCCGCTCTTTTGGGATCCGTAGTTTTAAATTTAAGAGGAGCTTACTTTGCTATTGCTACTATTGGTATTAATGAAGCTATAAAGTCTTTGGTAAATAATTTGGAATTCTTAGGAGGAGCGGAAGGTCTATTTTTTAATATGAAAATTTATAAAAGTTATGGTGGACCCCAAAATGCTCTTTGGTTATCTTTCTATCTTCTAGGTATTATAACAATAGTAGTTTTAATAATTTCTTATTTAATCAAACATTCAAAATTTGGGTTAGGGCTTTTTGCCATCCGGGAAGATGAGGATGCCGCATCTACTTTAGGAGTAAATACAAAACTTTTTAAAACCATAGCTTTTATGATATCAGCTTTTTTCCCGGCTGTAGTAGGAGGAATTTTCTTTTTTAAAAATGGATCTATAGATCCTGGAAGTGCTTTTTCTTTAACAAAATCAGTTGAAATGATATTTATGGTTATGCTTGGGGGAATAGGTACTATATTAGGTCCAGTTTTAGGTGCAATAACCTACGATAAAATAAAAGAAACTTTACTTGTAAGTGAAGCTTTTAAAAACCTTCATCTAACAATCTCAGGTATTATTTTACTTTTAATTGTTTTATTTGTTCCAGAAGGTATTATTGGATTTTTAAGAAGAAAAATAAAAGTTTTAAAAAATATTTTGGATTAGGAGAAAGAAAATGCCATCTATATTGAAAGTTGAAAATCTTTCTAAAAAATTTGGAGGACTATTAGCTTTAAATAATGTTTCGTTTGAAGTTAAAGAAAAAGAAATTTTAGGAATAATAGGTCCCAATGGAGCTGGAAAAAGTACTTTATTTAAATGTATTACCTCTATTTATAAACCTTCTAGTGGAAAAGTATATTTTAAAGAGTTTGATGTAACTAATTATCCTACTTACAAAAAAGTAAAAATGGGAATGGCTATAACCCATCAAATTGTAAAACCCTTAAAAGAACTTTCGGTTTTAGAAAATGTTATGGTAGGGGCTTGCTATGGGAAGGCAAATTTGTCTATAAAAGAAGCTAGAGAAAAAGCCTTGGAAGTTTTAGATTTTGTAGGTTTATATGATAAAAAAGATCTTGAGGCTGGGAAGTTAAATGTTCCCCAAAAAAAACGTTTAGAAATGGCAAGAGCTTTAGCTTCCGACCCGGAATTAATTTTTTTAGATGAGGTTTTAGCCGGTCTTAATCCAGCAGAAGTTTCTAAAATGCTAGATGTTATTTTAAAAATAAGAGAAAAAGGAATTACTATCTTAATGATAGAACATTTAATGCATGCAATCATGAAAGTTAGCGATAGAATCATTGTTTTAGATCATGGTCAAAAAATAGCAGAAGGTCCTCCACAAAAGGTAGCTAAAAATGAGAAAGTTATAGAAGCTTACTTAGGAGATCCTAAATTAGCCTTAAAACTTTTAAAGGAGAAATAAAAATGAATCTTTTAGAAGTAAAAAATTTAGAAGCTTTTTATGATGAAGTTCAAATTTTATGGGGAGTAAATTTTAAAGTTGAAAAAGGCAGTTTAACTACTATTTTAGGACCTAATGGAGCTGGGAAAACTACTACTTTAAAATCCATAATGGGTCTTTTGGATAAAGTAAAAGGAGAAATTTACTTTGAAGGAGAAAATATAACAAAACTTCCTCCTTATAAAAGAGTAGAAAGAGGTTTAGTTTTAGTTCCAGAAGGTAGAATGATTTTTCCAGACTTAACTGTTTTAGAAAATTTAGAAATAGGAGCTTATACTCCAAAAGCAAGAAAATTTGCTAAAAAAAATTTGGAACATGTATTTGAACTTTTCCCTCGTTTAAAAGAAAGAATTTATCAAAAAGCGGGAACTTTATCTGGTGGTGAGCAGCAAATGCTTGCTATCGGTAGAGGTTTAATGGCTTG
>DQVG01000120.1 GCA_015661865.1 Desulfurobacteriaceae bacterium | reverse complement strand
TGTTCAAAAATTTTATTATAAAAATAAGGAGAAATATACTTTATTTTATAAGGAAAACTTAAGTTTTTCATTTTTCGAATTATATTAAAAATTTTTTTATCTTTTAATAATTTACTATCTGTTACTCCTAAAAGTAAAAGTTTTGCATATATATCTTTATTTACACCTACTACGCTTACAGCTAGTCCACCAAAGGTATCTCCTTTACCACTTTCATCAGCTCCAATAATAAAATCATAATTATTAAATTCCTTTGGGTATAGATAATCTTTTAACTTATTAAAAATAAGCTCCAAATCTTTTTCATTTTTTAAGTGAAATAAAAGCTTTTTAGTTTTATATAAAATAACTTTTCCTAAAGGTCCTCTTAAGGAGAAAAAGATATAATTATCTTTTTTTTCTTCTTCTATGGGAAAGATTTCCTTTAAAATTTCTTTTATTTTTAAAAGATCTTCGTCTTTTAAAAAATTTAAAGATAAAACCTTTACTACCATCTTGATAATCTTTTAAAGAAGTTTTTCATTTGCTTTTTTCTTTTTTTCTCTTCTTTTTCTAACATCTTTTTATGTCTTTGAGCTTGAACCTTTAATTTTGCAAAAATTTTTATGAGCTCTTTTACCTCATTTTCATTAGCTGCGCTCCCCTTTGCAACTCTCAGTACCCTAGAGCGAGTTTTAAAGAGAGTATGATTTTTTCTTTCTTGATCAGTCATAGAATTTATAATAGCTATCCACTTTTTTATTTTTTCTTCATCAAACTTTTTTGTTATTTGAAAAATGGGTAACTCTAGATAATGAGATACTAAATTTGGATCAATACTTAATCTTAAAATAAGCTCATCTTTAAAATCATAAAGAGTATAATTTCCCTCTAAAAGCTTATTATACAATGTAAAAAGATAGTTAGGGTTTAACTTAAAGATTTCTTTTAGAGATTTTTCAATATCTATACCTTCTAAAATTCGTTTGGTCCATACTTCACTATTAAATGGTCTTAAACTATCAATGGTTTCTCCTTCTGAAACAAAATAAATTGGAGCTTCTAAAACATATTTTGCAGATAAAATAGCTCCACCTTTAGTGTCTGAATCAGCTTTTGTTAAAACAATACCCGTAATTTTTATTTTTTCTTTGAAAGCCTGTGAAAGATTTAAAGCTTCTTGTCCCATTAAAGTATCTAAGACAAATAAAGTTTCTTCTGGGGTTAAAGTTTTTTGAATATACTCAAGTTCATCTAAAAGATCTTTATCAACTGAAGATCTTCCAGCAGTATCTACTAAAATTATGTCATATTCATTTTTCTTTCGTTTTATTAAGTCTAAAAAGTTTGAAAGGTTATTTTTATTTTCTACAAAAGAAAAATCTATATTTTTTAAAAAGTCTTTTTTTAAATTTTTTTCAATAAAATTTTCCAATTGTTCAAAAGCAGCTGGCCTTCTATAGTCTAAAGAGACTACTAAAACTTTTAGTCCCCTTTTTGCAAAAAAATTAGTTAGTTTCCCCACAAAAGTAGTTTTCCCACTTCCCTGAAGACCTGCTACCAAAATGATTCCTTTATCAGATATATTTTGGGAAGAAGCTAAAAAATTCTTTAGCTTTTCGTATAAAAGATAATAAAGATAGTTTATTCCAGAAAAACCTGGAGGAATATTTATATTTTCTAAATCTGATTTTAAAGATTCAATAAGTTTTTGTATAACTTCGTAAGAAACGTCAGCTTCAACTAAAGTTTCTTTTAAATTTTCCAAAGCTTGCTGTAAAGACTCTTTATCCACCCTTCCTTTTTTCACAAAGTTAAAAAGAAAATTTTTAAAAGCATTTGATAATATCATTATTACCCTCACTATAAACCTTGATTAATATCAGAAACATTAATAAGAGTTTTATCTTTTTTAGAAAAAATATTTGGAAATTCAAGATTTATATAAAGCTCCACTCGAGAATTTCTTTGTTTTAAAATGGGATTTTTACCTTTATATATTGGATTTAAAGAATCAATACCTACCGCGGCTAAATTCTTCCCTGGTATACCTAGGAACTGAAGATATTTTACTACTTCACAAGCTCTTCTTATAGACAAATCCCAACTATCTTTAATAGCAGGAGTTGGATTATCGGGTT
This sequence comes from Desulfurobacteriaceae bacterium, assembly GCA_015661865.1. Taxonomy (GTDB): domain Bacteria; phylum Aquificota; class Aquificia; order Desulfurobacteriales; family DQVG01; genus DQVG01. The sequence goes on along the minus strand of DQVG01000120.1, from coordinate 2,740 downwards.
CATCTTTATTTGCATATCCTACTACCATAATTATATAATTTTTCAATTTCATATCCTTTAGTACTTTAACAACTTGATCTAAAGCTTTTTGAAATTCCGGAAGCAAAGTATAATCGTTTCTTTTAAAAGTTATAGGACTAAAAAATCTAATAAGAACATATTTTTTAGAAGAAACTACTTGATATCTTCCTGGAATTAGAATTTTTTTTAGTTTTTCTTGCATTTTTTGAGCTATCTGATCATAAATTGGCAAAACAATTGGAGGAATAAGAGTTATTTTTTTTGGATAATCGTATTTCATACCTCTAAAGTAAGATATCCATTGAATAAATTTTTGTATATCAATAGTACTCATAGAAAAAAGCAAAATAAAAAAGGTTAAGAGCAAAGACATTAAGTCTCCAAAAGATGTTAGCCAAGCCGGAAATCCTTTACACTCTTCTTTTTTCTTTTTTGGCATCTTAATCCTTTAATTTTTATTTAAATTTTATTGTAAACTCTACTCTTCTATTTAATTTTCTATGTTCAGGAGTATCATTTGGTGCAATTGGATGATAAGGTCCAAATCCAGCTGCAGAAAGCTTATCTAAAGGATACCCCCATTTTAAAAATAGTCTTAATACATTTACAGCTCTTGCCGCAGATAACTCCCAATTAGTCGGATATAAATATGCACAGCTTTTTGGTTTTGTATTATCTGTATGCCCAGCTATCAATAATGAAACATTGTATTTTTTTAGTTTTTCTGCCAAATACTTAATAGCTGGAATAGCCTGTGGATTGATTTTACTTGAGCAAGGATCAAACATTCCATCGGAAAAAACTCTAATAGTAATATAATCTCCACCGTCTACAACTTGAGTACTTAATCCTTTGCTTTTTAAAAAAGTTTTAACTTGATTTATAACTTTTTTTATTTCTTTCTTTTTAAATTTCGGATAAGCCTTAGGGAAAGGAGAAAATTTCATACCTTCAGGAACCATACCTTGTTGAAGATCAGAAGATCCTCTAAATACGGTTAGTATACTTTTTAAAACTAATACAAACTTTTGTATATTAATAGTACTCATAGAAAAAAGCAAAATAAAAAAGGTTAAGAGCAAAGACATTAAGTCTCCAAAAGATGTTAGCCAAGCCGGAAATCCTTTACATTCTTCTTCTTTTTTCTTTGGCATCTTTACCTTTATAGTTTAGTTTATTCTGGTTTAGCATTAATAATAGTATCTTCTAAATAGGAACGTAAAATTTGCTCTATAACTTTTGGATTTTCTCCTTTTGCAACAAATTCTATTCCGGTGTATATAATTTCTTTATTTTTCATATCTTTGTTTTTAAAAACCTTCAATTTTTTTGCAATAGGGCCTGAAAAAGTATTAGCTAAAACTGCTCCATATAAAGTTGTTAACAATGCAACTGCCATACCAGGTCCTATTGCAGATGGATCATTTAAATTATTAAGCATTTGAACTAAACCTATTAAAGTTCCAATCATACCAAAAGCAGGGAAATACTCGGTAGCATGGTCCCAAACTCTTACTTCGGCCTCTAAATAATCATCTAAGGCAGTATACATATTATCCATAACTAGCTTAATAGTATCTATTTCCACTCCATCTATAAGCATTCTCATAGCTATTCCTAAAAAAGGGTCTACAGCATAATATTTTTCTATTTCAGCTTCCAAAGATAAAATTCCTTCTTTTCTTGCTTTTTTTGCTATTTCAACCATGGTATTAATTATTTCTTCGGGATCTTTTATGGGAGGATTAAAAGCTTTTGATATAGCTTTCAAACCTCTAACAAAATCTGGAAGAGGATTTGAGGCTAAAGTAGCCATAAGACCACCACCTACAGTAATTAAAATAGAAGGGACATTTATAAAAACTCCAACTCCTCCCCCCATTACCATAGAGCTAACTATTAAACCGAAACTCCCCAATAAACCTATGACTGTCCCAATTTCTGCCATTTGAATTGACCCCATAAAAAATGTTAAAATTTTACCTTCTATTGTATCAAAGAAGACTTTGGTTTAGGTTTAACTATGAAACTTTTGGTTTACTTTTTTATTGTCTTTGTTATCGGATTATCTATAGGTTTTATAATAGCTTTTTTAACCTACAAAAGAAAGATTAATTTTTATATTAAAAAATTTAAAGAGTTACTAAAAAAAATAGGAGAAGAACATAAAAGATTTCAAATAACAATTTTTAAAGCCTTAGAGTATATAAAGGAAGGTTTTATATTTTTAGATAAAAAAAATCATCTAATTTATGCCAATCAAGAAGCTAGAAAACTTCTTGATATTCCGGAAAACTATAAAGGCAAACCTGCTTACGAAGTCATAAATAATTTTGATATACTTTGCGCATTAAATAGGCACAATGAATATCAAAACGAAAAAATTTATGAGATAAACAATAGAAAATTTTTAATTACTTTATTAAATTTTAAAAAAAATAAATGTCTTATTTTTCATAACTTATCTTTGGAAAAATCTTTAAGAGAATTAAAAAAAGATTTTATCTCTAATATATCCCATGAATTTAAAACACCTTTAGCTACTTTAAAAGTTATTTTAGAAACTATTAAAGATGAGTATTCTTCTGATAATCATTTAAATTATTTTATTAATAAAAGTTTAAAACAAATAAATAATATGGAGAACTTAGTAAGGGATATTTTAACTTTAGCTGAACTTGAAGATGAAAATTTTGAAATTAAAAAAGTAAAATTTAAT
>DQVG01000080.1 GCA_015661865.1 Desulfurobacteriaceae bacterium | reverse complement strand
TTTTAAAACCTTTAGATGGTTTTCTTATTGTAGTTACTCCTCAGGATGTGGCTTTAAGTGATGGAAAAAAGGCCATAAAATTTGCTCAAATGATAAAAGTTCCAGTTTTAGGAATCATAGAAAATATGAGTTATTTTGTTTGCCCAAAATGTAAAGAAATTTCTCATATTTTCAAAACCGGAGGTGGAAAAAAATTAGCCTCAGAATATAATCTTCCCTTTTTAGGCCAAATACCTTTAGATCCTGAGGTGGTTGATTTAGAAGATAAAGGACATCCTCCTATTATTTTTGCTCCTGAAAGCGAATTTTCAAAGGCCTTTGAAAGTATAGTTAGTAAATTAAAAATTGAGGAGTAAATTGCCTAATAGTTTTTGGAAGAAAATAAAATTAGAAAAAAAACCAATAAAAAGTTTAAAAAATAAAATATTTGTTACTTTCTTTATTTTTTTCCTTACTGTATTTATCTTTGCTCTATTTACACTTTCGGAATTTAAAAGTATTTTATTAAAAAAGGAATTATTTATACTAAATGAAGAATACTTTAACTTGTTTATAGGTTATAAAAAAAATTTAGTTGATACAGCTTATAGTTTAGCCGTAGCTATTGCTTCTGATTCTAAATTAAAAGAAGCAGCTCTAAAAAAAAATTTAGATTATATAAAGAAAAAGTATTATAAATTAAATGTTAATATTCAAGCAAATACAAATTATAAGAGTCTAAAATTAGTTTTTATATTAAATACTAATCCTATCTATATATATACCGTTCCAACAGATAAAATTATGGAAGATTACCTATTATCCTTAAAAAATTTCTTTTTTTCTAAAGATAAAAGAAAAATTAATAACTTAACTATTATTAAAAGTTTCATATTAACATCTGACGATATAGGCTCTTTATCAACTTATCCTATTTCTTTAAATAAGACTTTATTAGGATATGTAGGGGTAAGCTTAGGATTAAAAACAATTGAAAATATAATAAAAGATGCAAAAATTTTATTTTTATTTAGAAGGGATTTTGTTTCCAATAAAGAATTTTATAGAAAATATCCTTTGTTAAAAAACTTCATTGTTGTTAATAATGATGCAAATATTTATATAAATATACTTAAAAATATAGACCTAAATAAACAGGCCCAAATTCATAAAAATAAATTCATATATGTGTATCCAATTTATGATTTTACTGGAAATGAGTTAGGAAAAATTCTAATTATTAAAGATATCTCTAATATTTTATACGATCTTAATACTACTTTAGGATATGTAACTCTTTTAATGGTTATTTTATTTGTATTAGGTATTATTATTTCAAATGTTGGACTTTACTATATAGTTACTAAACCTGTAGGAAAGATAATAGAAAAATTTGAAAATATAAAAAGAGAATATATTAAATGTTTAGATTTGAAAACCTATGAAAGATCAAATGATGAATTAACTAAACTTACAATTATTGTAGATTCTTTAATATATGTTTTAAATAATATGCAAGAACTTGATAAATTTAGAAAAGCCATTGAAACAGACGAAACTTTAGATGATGTCTTAAATAGAATAAGAAATTTAATAGAAAAAAAATTTAGATTTAATAAATACGCTTTCTATATTTTAAATGAAGAAGATCAAAAACTTCATCTGAAATTTTTAAAAGGAGAGCAACCTTTTTGTCCTGAGCTAGATAATGCAGATCCTAAAAAATGTCGAGCGGTAAAAACAAATAGCATTATTATTTCCTATAAAGAATTTCCAAATTTATGTAAACTTTTTTGTTGTTATGATAAATACCATCATATTTGCATTCCAATATTTCTTTCAGGAAAATTATTTGGTTTAATCCAGCTAATAGCAGATATAACTGAAGACATAGGACATTTAGAAAAAAGAATTAATCTATTAATAAAATATCTTCAAGCTGCAATTCCAGTAATAGAAGCTAAACTTTTAATGAAAAAGTTTCATGATAAGATGATAAAAGATCCTTTAACTGGATGCTATAACAGAATATTTTTACATGAATTTGTAGAAAATCAAATTCCTGTCATGAAAAAATATTCTATTCCCTTGGGTATTCTTATCATTGATATAGATGATTTTAAAAAGGTTAATGATACCTATGGACATGATATTGGAGATATAGTTCTAAAAAATATAGCAGAGGTTATCAAAAAAAGTGTAAATAAAAGCGATTTTGTAACAAGATATGGAGGAGAGGAATTTTTAGTTTTACTTTGTAATTGTCAAGAAAATAAGGTAGATGAAGTAGCTGAGAGAATTCGGAAAAATGTAGAAAAGTTAAATATAGTAACCCCTGTTGGAATTTTGAAAAAGACTGTATCTATAGGAGCATCAGTTTTTCCTGTGGATAGCAAAGATTTTTGGCAATGTGTCAAATATGCTGATATTGCACTTTATAAAGCTAAAATTACTGGAAAAAATAAGGTGGTTCGTTTTAAAAAGGAGTTTTTAAAGGAGGAAAATGAGGAAAATAATAAAGAATAAAAAATGAAAAAGATAATTTATTTGAATCGTATATATGAAAATATTTGTGCATTTACACCTATTTTAAAAAATAAAAAGTTTTTTGCGGTTGTTAAAAGTAATGCTTATGGACATAATATAAAAAAGGTAGTAACTTTCTTAGAAAAAAAAGCTAAACAAGATAAAATATTAAATCAAAAGCTTTTGGGATATTGTGTAAAGGATTTTGAAGAAGCTCAAAAAATTTCAAAGTTAACTAATAGAGATATTTTAATACTAATAGAACCTTTAAAGTATTATTTAAAAAAAATTAAAAACTACAAAAATATTTATCCAACCGTATATTCTCTAGAAGATTTAAAAATTGCTATAAAACACAACATTCCTTTTCATATAAAAATAGATACAGGTATGACACGACTAGGTTTTTATCCAAGAGAGTTTTTAGGTTTAAAAAATACTTTATATAAAAATATAAATTTAATAAAAGGTATTTTTAGTCATTTATCTTGCGCAGATACAGATAAAAGTTTTACATTAAAGCAATATAAAACTTTTATAAAATTAACAAAAGATTTAAAAAGAAAAAATAAAAACATTCTTCTTCATTTAGAAAATAGTTTTGGAAGTTTATACAATTTAAAAAATTTAGATGCGGCCCGAATAGGACTTTTTTTATATTTTTTTAAAAGACAAGCTATGGAAGTTTATAGTTATTTACTTCAAACAAAATGGGCTAGATATTTTCAAAAAGTATCTTACTGTGGCACTTATAAAGTAAAAAACAAAGAGTACTTAGGAGTAGTATTTGTAGGATATAATGAAGGTATTTTTAGAAGTGCATCTAATAAAGCTTATTTTCTTATAAAAGGGAAAAAGGCTCATATAAGGGGAAATGTTTGTATGAATCTTATAATAGTATCTCTTCCAAATAAATTTATTAAAAGGGGAGATAAAGTAGAAATCCTCTCTGAAAAACATAATTTAAATTATTGGAGTAAAATTTTAAAAACTATACCCTATGAAATTTTAACTTCTATAAAAGGAAAAGAAACTTTCATAGAGTAATTTAAAAATTCGAGGGCTTCTATGGGATGTATAAAAATTGCTCTTGCTCAAATTAATCCAAAATTGGGGAATTTAAAATATAATCTTAAGCTTCATATCGACTATATAAAAAAAGCTCAGGAAAATGAATGTGATCTTATTATTTTTCCGGAAAATTCATTAACCGGATATTATTTAAAGGACTTAACTTATGAGGTTGCTATAAAAGAAAACGATTTATCTCTTTTTGAAATTTATAATTATTCAAATTCTTTAGGAATTTTAATAGGTTTTATAGAAGAATCTGAACATTTTGAATATTTTTCAAGTTCAGCTTTAATTTTTAAAAAAAAGTTACTTTTTAAGCATAGAAAAGTATTTTTGCCTTCTTATAGTTTGTTTGATGAAAAAAGATTTTTAAAGGAAGGAAATTCATTTAAAAAAACAAACTTTTTATCTTTTAAATTAGGAAATTTAATCTGTGAAGATGCTTGGCATCTAATCAGTTACTTAAATTTACTTTATTCAGATATTATTATTGTCCAAGCTAACTCTCCTTATCAGGAGGGTATAGAAGAGTTTTACTTGAGCTTGGGAAAGACTATATCTACTTTACTAGGATGCTACTTTATATTTGTAAATAGAGTAGGATATGAGGACGGTATTTCCTTTTGGGGAAATTCGTTTGTGTACTCTCCTTTAGGAAAACTCATTTTAAGGCTTTCTGATAAAGAAGAAATAGCTTATTTTTTTGCAGATAAAAGAGAAATAAGGCAAGCTCGAGTAAAGTTACCTTTAATAAAAGAGTGGGATAAATATAAATATTTATTAAAGGACATATCAAATATAGGTTAAAAAGTCAACTTTTTTACTTTCAACATCTACTATAGCGCCTATTTTTCCCGGATTAACAAATAAAGTGTC
>DQVG01000096.1 GCA_015661865.1 Desulfurobacteriaceae bacterium | reverse complement strand
TTTTTCTCTTTTACAATGTGTTTTGCTCCTAAATTAGAGGTCATTATAATTACCGTATTTTTAAAAGAAACTTGACGTCCAGATCCATCTGTAAGTCTACCATCTTCGGCGATCTGAAGTAAAATATTTAAAACATCTGGGTGAGCTTTTTCTACTTCATCAAAAAGAATTACCGCATAAGGTTTTCTTTTAACAAGTTCTACTAAACTTCCACTTTCCTTATATCCAACATATCCTGGAGGAGCTCCTATAAGTTTAGAGACAGAATGTTTTTCCATAAATTCACTCATATCAAATCTAATTAAAGCTTTTTCATCTCCAAAGAGATATTCGGCTAGGGCTTTTGCAAGTTCAGTTTTACCTACGCCCGTAGGTCCTAAAAATAGGAAAAGTCCTATGGGCTTGTTTGGATTACTTCTTACTCCTAATCTAGATCTTCTAATAGCTTTTGCTAAAACTTCTATAGCTTCTTTTTGACCAATAACTCTTTTTGAAAGTTCTTCTTCTAATTTGGAAAGTTTCATTTTTTCACTTTGAGCAATTCTTTCGATAGGAATTCCCGTCCAATTAGAAATAACTTTTTCAATAGCACTTTCATTTACAGTTGGTAATTTTTTACTTCTTCTCTTTTCCCAATTTAATGTTTCTTGATCTAATTTTTCTCTTAAAAGTTCTTCTTCATCTTTTAATTGATAGAGCCTTCTATAATCTCCTTTATCTAAGGCCTCTTTTTTTTCTTTATCAATTTTTTTAAGCTTTTCTTTAAGTTTTAAAATGTTATCAGGAAGTTTTTGAGAAGCTATATGAACTTTTGCACAAGCTTCATCAAGGACATCTATAGCTTTATCTGGAAGTTTTCTATCGGTAATATATCTTTCGGAAAGTTTAACAGCAGCTTCAATAGCTTTATCTGTAATTACTACTTTATGAAAGTCCTCAAAACGTTTTTTTAATCCTTTTAAAATACTTATAGCCTCTTCTATTTTAGGTTCCTCAACTAAAATAGGTGCAAATCTTCTTTCCAAAGCTCCATCATTTTCTATATATTTTCTATATTCATCTATGGTAGTTGCTCCAATAATTTGAATTTCACTTCTGGCTAAAGCGGGTTTTAAAATATTTGAAGCATCTAAAGTTCCTTCGGCAGATCCGGCTCCTACAATAGTATGAAGTTCATCGATAAATAAAATTATATTTTTTGCCTTTTTGACTTCATTAATAATATCTCTCATTCTTTCTTCAAACTGACCTCTATATTTAGTTCCAGCTACAATAGAAGCTAAATCCAAAGCTACAATTCTTTTATTTTTTAATTTTTCAGGAACCTCTCCCTTTACTACCTTTTGAGCAAGACCTTCGACAATAGCCGTTTTACCTACTCCAGGTTCCCCTATTAAAACTGGATTATTTTTTATTCTTCTACAAAGAATTTGGATTACTCTTTCTATTTCCTTTTCTCGACCTATAACGGGATCTAACTTATTTTCCTTTGCTAAGGCAGTTAAATCTTTTCCAAATCTATCTACATTAGGAGTTTGAACTTTTGGAGCAGGTTTAAAAGAGTAACCATGCTTTTTTAAAATTTCAATTTCTTTTCTTACATAGTTTTCATCTATTCCATAAGATAAAAGGATTTTTGCAGCATTTCCAAATTTTTCCCTTAAAAGTCCAATAAAAATATGCTCAGGTTCTACAAAAGGAGACTTTAAAACTCTTGCCTCTTCTAAAGCATATTCTAAAACTCTTTTAGCTATAGGAGAAAATCCAATTGATGTAGGATTTGTATGTTCTAAGCTTCTTTCTAAAATATTAAGTATTCTTTCTTTTATTAAATTTATATCTACTCCTTTTTTTCTTAAAATCTCATTTACAAATGGGCAAGTATTAATTAAAGCTAATAAAATATGTTCGGTATCTACTTTTTTAGAATCTAATTTTGCAGCTTCTTCTTTCGCTTTCTGAATAATATTTCTGGCTTCTTGAGAGAAATTTTCAAACATAACTAATTACCCCATCTTTTATATAAAAGATTTTATTAGAAAAATTTTTAAATTTCTCATCATGAGTAGCAATTAGAAAGGTAATACTATATTTTCTATTAAATACTTTTAGAAGATTAAAAATATTCCACGCATTTTTACTGTCAAGTTGACCTGTGGGTTCATCGGCCAAAATAATTTTAGGTCTATTTATTAAAGCTCGGGCTACAGCAACTCTTTGCTTTTCTCCCCCAGAAAGCTGATTGGGATAGTTAAAAAACTTTCCAAGCAAATTAACTTCTTCTAAAATTTTTTTAGCTTCCATATAAGCTATATCTTCTTTTAATCCTCTAATTATGGCTGGCAGCATGACATTTTCTATCACAGTCAGCTCTTCAATTAAATAGTGAAATTGGAAAATAAAACCTATATATTCCCTCCTTAAGGCGGCTTTTTTATCTTCATCTAAACTTGTAATATCTTCCCCTTCTATAAAAACTTTACCTTTGTCCGGAGGTTCTAATCCACCTAAAATGTGAAGAAGAGTACTTTTTCCACTTCCAGAAACCCCATAAATTAAGGCAAAATCTCCTTTAAATAATTTTAAATATATTCCCTTTAGAACATAAGTTTTATCAAAAGATTTATGTATATTAATGGCCTCCAGAATTAGATTTTTCATAAGTTTTTTTATTCTCCTTAAAGCTTTTACTTTTTTCTATAATTAAAACTTTTTCTATTTTTCTAGGAGAAACTTCCAAAATCTTTATTAAGTGATGAGGAAAATCTATTATTTCTCCCCTATTTGGAAACTTTCCTAAGGTTTTTAAAATAAGACCTGAGACAGTAGAATAATCTGTTCCCATAGGAAGTTCTTTTTTCAAAAATCTATTAATTTCGGTAATTTCTATAGTTGGATCACAAATTACTCCGTTTAAAGTTTTTTGAATAAGAGGAGTTTTATCAAATTCATCATCAATTCTTCCAACGATTTCTTCTAAAATATCTTCCAAAGTAATTATTCCAAGGGTAGATCCATACTCATCTACAACTACTGCTATAGAATCTTTTTTATCTTTAAATATTCTTAAGGCATCAAATATATTCATATATTCAGGTAAATAAAGAGGAGGTTTCATTATACTTACCACAGGTATATCTAAATTGCTTTTTAAAGCATCATCTATTTTAACAATACCTATAATATTATCAATTCTATTTTCAAATACCGGATATCTTGAAAAGCCATATTTTTTTATAACTCTTTTTAAATCTTTTATTTTAGAGTTAGAAGATAAAGCTACTACTTTGTTTAAAGGAACATAAATATCTCCTAAGCTTTTATCCTTGGCATAAAATATATTTTTTATTATTTGTTTTTCTTTTTCATCAAACATACTTGTCATATCACTTTTTAAAAGAAGTTCTAGTTCTTCTTTAGTAACAAAAGGAGTTTTATCATTTTCTATTCCAAAGATTTTACAAATTACTTTTGTAAATAAATTTAAAAAGAATATAAATGGCCTAAAAAGATAATAAAAAAATACTAAGGGATAAATTATTTTTAAAGCTAATTTTTCTGCATACTTTTGAAAAATACTTTTTGGAATAAGCTCACCAAAAGTAAGAGTTATAGGAGTGTATATTAAGGGAGTTAAAATTTCAGCATAATTTGGAACATAATGATATAGGATATAAGTAAGTAAAGATGCCCCACTAACTGTTGAAAAATTTGTTCCGATTAAGGTAGTAGATAAAAGTTTTTCTGGCTCTTCTAAAAATTTTAAAAGTAGTTTTGCTTTTTTATCTCCCTCTTTTAAATACTGCTTAATTTTATACTTTGGAATAGATACAATAGCTATTTCACTTCCAGAAAAAAAAGCTTCTAATAAAACAAAAAATGGAATTAAGATTAACAAATTCAAAGGACTTTCAGCCATTTAAGATTTTTACTCCTTTTTAATAACTTTTACTTTTGAAATTTTATTTTGATCCATTTTTTCTACTTTTATTTTTAAATTTTTTAAATTTATTTCATCTCCTTCCTTAGGAATTCGGCCTAGGATATTCATAATAAGTCCAGATAAGGTATCGATTTCCTTAGTATAAGAGCTAGGGAGTTTCAAATTAAAAAATTTCTCAAAAACTTCAATAGGTAAAGTAGGATCAACTAAGTATGTATGAGAAGATATTTTTTGAATTTCATCAATTTCATAATATTTTTCTTCTATTAAGGAATTTAAAATATCTTTTAAAGTAATTAATCCAGCTAAATTTCCATATTCATTAATAATTAAAGCTATATGCCTTTTTGTCTTTTGCATTTCCTCTAAAACTTTTCCAGTTTTTTTAAATTCTGGAATAAATAAAGGCTTTTCCAAAGCTTTTAAGATATCATCCTTTGTAAGATTAGAAAAGTTTTTGTCCATCAAGATAGGCAAAAATTTTTTTCTAATTAATACTCCAAGCATTTCATCTAAGTC
>DQVG01000143.1 GCA_015661865.1 Desulfurobacteriaceae bacterium | reverse complement strand
CTTATCATTTTTAAAAACTTGCTTTAAAACTTTTTCAATTTCATTTCCCTTCAAATACTTTAACTTTATAAGATGTAAGTTAGATAATTTATCATGCTTTTCAAAAGTATCTATTTTAAGTAGAAAATCTTTTAATTTATCTAACATAATTTTTAGGTCCAAAAATAATTACTAATTTTTTTTCTCTATCAAAACCTAAAAAAAAGTTTCTTGAATTAGTTAATTTAAAAAAATTTTGAATAAAATTCCTTAGTATTTTTTCATTTATATTTTTAACTTTTATTGTAATTAATTTGAAATTTTGCAGTTTATCATTTTTATTTAAAAACTTTTTATAAAGTTTTAAGAAAAAATCTTTTTTGCTATTTTCTACATATAAAAATACGGTATCAAAAATTATTCTTATATTTTCCCCAGATGATATAAAATTTCGAGCTACTTGAAAAAATTGGTTAGCAAGAATTTTATCTTTAAAATTTAAAACTAAAACCTCGTGTTTTGGATAAATTTTTGCATATCTATAACTTGTTAAAAGATAAGTATTTGAAGATATTTTTTTTAAATAAAAGCCCCTTTCTTTTAATATATTAATAAAAATAAGAAAAAGCTCTGATTTATTTAAAGGAGAAGTACTTACAAAAGTTATTTTTCTTTTTAAATTATTAGGAATATTTATGTTTATATTTAATAACTTTGACATAGATATAACAAAGTCTTTTAAAGAAACATCTTTAAGGTTTAAATAATAATCTTGAGATTTTGCAAAAGAAATATTTAGAAGGAAAAAAATATATATAAAAAACTTATATATTCTTTTCATTTTGCTCCTCAAAAAGGAGTTTTTTTACTTTTTCTAAAATTTTATTTTTTTCTTCCTCAGACAAACTTTCAAAAGAAATTTGAGACAAAGGGATTTTACAACCTGCGGCATTTGGATGGCCCCCTCCTCCATACTTTTCGGCCAAATTCCTTGCTTTTCCGTTTTTTGATCTCAAAGATGCTAAAATGAAAGTCCCTTCCTCAGTGGGATATATAGTGTATATGCAAATTACATCTTTTAAAACTTTGGAAAGAACATCTCCTATTTCACTTCTAAAAACGGGAGAATTTACAGAATATAATTTTTCGCCTTTAGGAAAAATTGTATAATGAAGATTAGAACATATTTTAAATATAGTTGCTTTTTTAAAATCTAACATAGCTTTTCCTAGACTTTTATATTTTTCTTTTTCTTTTGAGAAATTATCTGTAAGCTTTATGAGCTCTTTAAAAATTTCATCTGGAAATTTGGTATTAAAAATTTCTGTATCTAGATAAGTTAAAACTTTATCAGAATCTTTTATAGACCACTTCCAAATGTCCCTATCCTCAATATATTTCATAATTTCTGGAACTTTTCCTATTACTTTTTCCCAAGTTAACGTAGCTCCGCTTTTATCTTGATCAAAAAAAAGAACTATTTTTTCCTTTATCTTTTCAGGAATACCCTTTTCCAACCTTTCTTTTGTAGTTTTATGATGATCATAAATATAGATTTTTTCTATTTTTTCATCTTCAGCTATTTCTAAAAGTTTATCTGTATAAAAGTCGACAGAGTATAAAATAAATTTTTCATTGTTATATTTTTCTAAAATATCTTTCAAACGTCTAAATTGGGTGTCATGATTAGAAGGTATGAAAAAAACTTTTTTTTCAGGATCATATAAAATATCTTTTTCTTTGTCGTATATAATATCTTTTAAATTAAATTTTTTATATAAAGCTAATGCGGCTCCGTAGCCGTCTGGACAATTTTTATGATACAAAATTATATATTTCATGGTCTTACCTCTTTATATAATTGTGATTTTTTATTTAAATTGGATCTAACTTTTCCCTAGAATTCCATTTACAATGGACAACCTAAGTGGTTCCTGTAAATAGTATAATACCACAAGATTTTCACTAAAATTAAAACCTCGAGGTACGAAATTGAAAGCTTATGTAGTTTCGTTAGGTTGTCCTAAAAATCAAGTAGATACGGAGCAATTTATAGGATACTTGTTAAAAAATAATTTTGAGCTTGTAAAAGATTATGAAAAAGCTGATTTATATATAATAAATACTTGCTCTTTCATTTATCCAGCTAAGAAAGAAGCAATTGAGGAAATTTTAAAAGCAATTGAGCTTAAAAAAAAATATAAGTTCTTCTTAGGTGTTTTAGGATGCTTTTATCGTAGATATAAAAAAAACCTTATATCTAACTTTCCCGAAGTAGACTTTTTTATAGATACAGCTAATCCATCTTTGGATAAAACGGATATTTATTATAGGTTTGGAAAATATTCAGAAAATATATCTAAATTTTTAAAAATTTTATGGATCTTAAAAAACTTTACCAAAAGAAAAGCAGTTAAATATCAAATATTTTTAAATTATCCAGTTGGATATTTAAAAATCTCAGATGGATGCTCAAATAGATGCTCTTACTGTTCTATTCCTTTAATAAAAGGTAACTTTGTTTTTTACGATCTTTCTTATATAAAAAATTCTTTAAAGAAAATGAAAGAAAGTAATATAAAAGAAGTTTATATATGTGCTCAAGACACGACAGCTCATCCTAACCTTTTTAAAATATTGGAGCTAGTAGCTGAGTTTAATTTTCTTAGAAAAAAAGTTTTATATTTGTATCCAAATAAAATAAAAGCGGAGCTTTTGAAACTATTAAAAGAGCTAAATTTTGACCCTTACTTGGAAATTCCTTTGCAACATGTTAACTTTCGTATTTTGAAGTTAATGGGGAGGTTTTACACTAAAAAAGATATTTATAATTTGTTTGATAAAATAAAAAAATACTTTCCAGAAAGTCATATAAGAAGCACTTTTATTTTAGGTCATTTTGGAGAAACAAAAAAATCTTTGGAAGAACTAAAAAATTTTCTAAGTACTTACAAACTTACTTGGGTAGGTTTTTTTCCTTACTATAAAGAAGAGGGAACAAAGTCCTTTTTATACCCGGATCTACTTTCTCCTAAGATAAAACACAAAATTGTTGAGGAATTTTATGAATTTCAAAGTTATATAACTCAAAATATTTTAGAAAAGTATATAAATAAAAGAGAAGAAGTTATTATAGATTTTGAGATAAAAGATAATTACATAAAATCCGATTTAGCATCTTATTTTAAAGATTCTAATTTTAAAGAATTTTATCTGTATCAAGGTCGTCTACCGTTTGAAGCTTTTTCCTTAGATGGTGTGGTTTATGTATTTTCCAAGGTAAAACTTCAAGTAGGTAGCTTAATAAAGGTAAACTTGGAAAAATTCTTACCTCCTTATGATTTTGTTTGTATAGTATAATTTTTTAAAATAATTAAATAGTCATAGTTATTTTTTCATTATTTTAACTTTAGAAGCAATAGTATTAATAGTTATATAAAAAAATAAGGACAAAAAAATTATGATAGTTTTACCTAAAGCGATAGAGAAAACTAATTTTTCCATAGAAGAAGTTATAGCTTTAAGAAGATCTATAAGGGAATACTTAAATAAACCTTTACAGCTTAAAGACCTTGCTCAAATACTTTGGGCTGCTCAAGGAATAACAGAACCTAGTTTAGGCTTAAGATCTGCTCCCAGTGCTGGAGCTACTTATCCTTTAGAAGTTTACATTCTTTCAAAAAATGTTGAAAATTTAAAAAAGGGGATTTATAAATATCTTCCTTTTTACCATGCCCTAAAAGTTATTAGAGAGGGAGACTACAGTTATGATTTGTATCAAGCTTGTCTTTATCAAGATTGGGTCTTAAATGCAGCTGCAAATATAATAATTACTGCTATTTATGAAAGAACAACTTATAGATATGGAACAAGGGGAATAAGATACGTTCACATGGAAGCTGGGCATGTAGGTCAAAATATTTACCTTCAAGCAACAGCTTTAAAGGTTGGTACCGTAGCTATAGGTGCTTTTTATGATGAAGAAGTTGAAAGTATAATTCAAGCTTCACATCAAGAAAAAGTTATTTACATTTTCCCCTTGGGTTATAGAAAGTAGCTTTTATTATTTTTAATTTTTTTCATCTACAAAAATAATTTACCTTATTTAATAATTAAAAATGAATTTTTTTAGTTATCTAAACACTTTTTTAGAAAAATTAAAAAGTCAAGGCCTGTTTAGGGAAAATAAGAAAGAAGGTAAGTTAAATTTTATATTAAATGATTATTTAGGGCTAAGACATAGGAAAATAGAGTTAGATAAGCTTTATAAACTCAAAGAAAATCTATTTACATCCTCAGCTTCCCCTCTTCTTGGAGGATATTCTAATTTAAAAGAAAGTTTTTGTAACTTTTTAAAATATTTATATAAAAAAGAAGTTTTACTTTTTAATACAGGATATGCTGCTAACTTAGGGTGTTTATCTTCTTTAAAACATATAAATAGTTTAACTATTTTTGTAGATAAACTAGCCCATGCATCTATATATGATGGAATTTTACTATCTCAAAAGCCTTTTTTCAGATTTAGGCATAATGATATGGATCATCTTGAGTATCTTTTAAAAACATACTCAAAAAATTATAAGTATTTATATGTAGTTACAGAAAGTATATTTTCTATGGATGGAGACATTTCTCCTATAAAAGATTTATTGATTTTAAAAGAAAAATACAATTTTGTCTTGCACATAGATGAAGCTCATGCCTTTGGTATCTATGGAAAAAACCTTTTGGGAGCTTTTGAAAAATATAAAGAAAGTATAGATATAATAACTATTACCTTTGGAAAAGCTCTAGGTTCTTTTGGAAGTGCAATTTTATCTGAAAAGTCATTTATAGATTTTCTAATAAATACTGCAAGAAGTTATATATACTCTACTCATATATCTAACTTAAATGTTTTTATTTCTTATCTTAACTTTCTTTATATAAGGAAAAATAGGAATTTACATAAAAAACTATTTAAGAATATAGTTTACTTTAAAAGAAAATTAAAAGATATTAAAATAAAATCTATTTCAAATAATCCTATTCAACCTATTTTTTTAAAAGATCTATTTAAATCTCAAAAAGATTTTAAAGATATTTTGGAAAAATTAAAAAAGTTTAAAGTTCAAATAGGTCTTATTCGACCACCTACTGTTCCCAAGGGTAAAGAGCGTTTTAGAATTTCTTTGAGAGCAGATCATAGTAAGAAGGATATAGATGAGTTAATTGATATTTTAAGGTTTTTAAAAGAGTAACTTTTTGTTTAATTTTAATAAAGAAGAGGGGCAAAAAGCCCCAAGTATTATCTTTTGGACCATTGATAAGAAGCTCTTGCGCCTCTTTGTCCGTATTTCTTTCTTTCTTTCTTTCTTGCATCTCTAGTTAAAAGGCCAGCCTTTTTTAAAACAGGTCTTAATTCCGGATTATAAGCTAAAAGAGCTTTTGCAATTCCATATTTAAGAGCATCAGCTTGAGCAGCTACTCCTCCACCTTTTAAAGTAGCCCATACATCAAATTTTCCTAAGGTATCAGTAACTTCAAATGGATAATTTATTTGCTTTAGTAAAGTTTCTCTAGAAAAATATTCCTTAGCGTCTTGCTCTTTTCCACAAGCTGTTTTTACAGTTACTTTTCCAGTTCCTCCTGGAATAATCCATACTCTAGCAACCGACTCTTTTCTTTTTCCGGTTCCATAATATTTTTCCTTATTCATTCTTGCCCCCTATACTATTTAACTTCAAGTGGTTTAGGATTTTGAGCTTTATGAGGATGCTCAGGTCCTGCATATACTTTTAATCTTTTTAACATTTCTTTTCTAAGCTTATTTTTAGGAAGCATACCTTTAACTGCTAAATATATAAGTTCTTCAGGTTTCTTTTGTAATTTTTGTCTTAAAGTTTCTTCTTTTAAATGTCCAAAATAACCAGTATGTTTATAATAGATCTTTTTATCTAATTTTTTCCCAGTTACATGAATTTTATCTGCATTTATTACAATAACAAAGTCTCCATTGTCTACATGAGGGGTATAGGTAACTTTATGTTTACCCATTAAAAT
>DQVG01000128.1 GCA_015661865.1 Desulfurobacteriaceae bacterium | reverse complement strand
TATTCATTAATTTAACTTTAACTATCTTTATTTACTTCCAAGATTAATGCAGTTTCATCGCAATCTGGAAATTTTGGGCAATATAAACAATCTTTCCAAATTTTTTGGGGAAGGGTTTCTTTATTTACTATTTTAAATCCCAGTTTTTTAAAAAAATCCACTTGATAAGTTAGAGTAAAAATTTTTTTTAGTCCTAAATTTTTTGCATCTTCAATACAAGCTTGAACTAAAGCTTTTCCCATACCTTGGCCATGATAATTTTCTTTTACAGCTAAAGATCTAACCTCACCCAAATCCTCTCCAAAAATACAAAGGGCACAGGTTGCTACAATTTGACCATCTTTTTCTATAACAAAAAAATCTCTAATATGCTCATATACAGATTGCAAAGATCTAGGAAGCATAATTCCTTTTTTTGCAAATTTATTTATTAATTTGTAAATTTCTTTAGCATCTTTAACTTTGGCCCTTCTAAGTAGGAACTCTTTCAACTCTTATCCCTCAAACATATTTAAAGATAATTGAAATTGATTTCCGGTATCTAAGTTTTTTACTGTTATAAGATTTTTACTAGCTTCTTCTTCTCCAATAATAAGAGCATAAGCAAAATTCTTCTTATCTGCTAAACTAAACATTTTTCTTATCTTAGAAATTTTGTTTGGAAGCTCAATTCTATCTCTTACAGCCACTAGAAAATCTCTTAGTTTTTCATCTTTCATAAGTTTTAAGACTAAATTAAACTTTTTTGTATCTATATCCTCTTTTATTTGTTCTAAAATAGAGGTGGACTCACTTAAAAGTTTAAAAGCTTTTACGGCATAAGGTAAAAGCTTTTCATCAAGAGGAAGAAGAATTACTCCATGTCTTGTATCTTTTATAGCTTCTTTCATACATAAAGCTACTCTATCTACTCCCATTGCAAATCCTAAAGCTGGAATATCCGGTCCTCCAAGTTCTTTTATTAACTTATCATATCTTCCTCCAGCTAAAACTGTATTTTGTGCTCCTAAAGAGTCAACTTTAAATTCAAATACGGTTTTGGTGTAGTAATCTAAACCTCTCACTAAAAAAGGATCTATTTTATAAGGAACTTTAAGAATATCTAAAATTTCTTTAAGCTGCTCAAAGTGAAGCTTGCAACATTCACATAAGTGATCTAAAATATTAGGAGCTTCATCTATAATATCTTTACATACAGGATTTTTGCAATCTAATACTCTTAAGGGATTTCTTTTTAATCTTTTTTGGCAATCTGAGCAAAGTTTATCTTCTTTAGATTTAAGATAATCTATTAATAAGGTTTTATAGGGACCTCTGCATTTATCACACCCTATACTATTTATATAAAGTTTAGCATTTACATTAAGTTCTTTTAAAATTCGATAAGCTAAATAAATAACTTCCCCATCGGCTAAAGGGGAAGGAGCATTAAAATACTCACATCCAGCTTGATAAAATTGACGGCGTCTTCCAGCTTGTGGATTTTCATATCTAAACATTTCTCCAAAATAACTCCATTTTGTATAACTTTCAGATAAAAATACTTGATTTTCTATGTAAGCTCTTACAGCTCCAGCAGTTCCTTCAGGCCTTAAAGCTACTTTTCTTTTGCCTTTATCTAAAAAAGTATACATTTCCTTTTCAACTATATCTGTAGAGTCTCCTACACTTCTTACAAAAAGCTCTTCTTTTTCTAAAATGGGTAAAAATACCCGTTTATATCCAAAATGTTTAGTTAATCTAAAAAAGGTTTCTTCTATTAAAGAAAAAATTTCAGCTTCTTTTCCTAAAATATCATAAATTCCTTTTACTTTCGTTATTTTCATTTTTCAGCTCCAAATAATTTTTCTTCAATATAGTAGCATATAAAATGACCTAAGGTAATGTGAACCTCTTGAATATGAGGGGTTAAGTTTGAAGGAACTACAATAGGAATATCAACTAAATCTCTTAACTTCCCTCCCCCTTTTCCTAAAAAAGCAATAGTTTTTATATTTTTCCTTTTTGCTATCTTAATTGCATTTATAACATTTAAAGAATTTCCGGAAGTAGATATTCCAATAAGAACGTCTCCTTCTTCTCCCAAAGCTTCAAGCTCTCGGGAAAATATTTGATCAAAACCATAATCATTTCCTACTGCGGTAGTATGACTTGGGTTTGCTCCAAGAACAATAGCTTTCAAAGGCTTTCTATCAAAAAAGAATTTTCCCGTAAATTCAGCCGCAAGGTGACAGGCATCTGAAAAACTTCCCCCATTTCCACATAAAAATAAGATTTTTTCTTTTTTAAAAGCATTTAAAATAATATCTGCTGCTTTATTTATCAGAGAAAGTAAATTCTCATCTTCCAAAATTTTTCTTTTTACCTCAATACTTTTTAGAAGATAGTTTTTAAAGTTTTCCATGGGGCTCTCCTAAAAAATTTAAAATAAGTTAAATCTAAACCATCATTACTAAATTATAATTATTTAAAATAAAATTATAATTATAAACAAGAATACTTTTCCTTTAACATTTTAAAAGTATCTAGAAGCTCATAAATATTTTTGGGATTTTGAAATTTTCCTATGTTTTTTTCTATAAAGTTTTTTATAAAATTGTAAATTTGTAAAAAAGATAATTTTTGTTTTAAAAATAAATTAATTGCAAGATCATCGGCAAAAACAAGAAGACTTCTAAATAAAATATTATCTAGATTTTTTATACCCAAAAATCCAAATTCTAAACATTTAAACCTTTCCAAATCTTTTTTTTCTAATTTCAATTCCAAAGGTAAAAAATCTTCCAAAGAAGGTATTTTTAAAGGTAGTCTACTTGGATAATTTAAACAATAGGAAATAGCAGTTTTCATATCCGGAAAAGATACACTAAATTTATAAGTTTTATCTATAAATTTTACAATAGCATGGATAAAGCTTTTTCTATGAACAAAGACATCGATATTTTTTATATTAAAATATAAAGCCGCTTCTATTATTTCAAAGGCTTTATTCATAAAAGTAGCGCTATCAATTGTTATTTTTTTTCCCATATTCCAACTTGGATGTTTTAGTGCATCTTTATAACTTACCTTTTCAAGTTCTTTTAAAGATAAATTCCAAAAAGGTCCTCCTGAGGCAGTTAAAATCAACTTTTCAATTTCTTTTTTATTTTCATTTTTTATTAGTTGCTCTAAGGAAGTATGCTCACTATCGCACAAAATAATTTTTGCCCTTAAATTTTTTATAAACTCATAAGCGCATACAATAGATTCTTTATTAGAAATAGCACAAACTTTAGAGTACCTGCACCCTAGGTAAGTGGGATAAATTCCTTCACTTCCTGGAATAGCGCTCAAGGTTAGATCTATCTTTGAATCTTGGTATATTTTTTCTAAATCTGATACAAATAATAAATTTTTATAAGAGGTTTTATATTTTTCAAAAATTTCTTTATTTGAAGTTATAAAAAATTTTGGTTCTAAAGTTTTTAAAATTTCCTGAGCTTTTTTCATATTTTTATTAAAAAGGAAAAATTCTAAAGAAAACTTATCTGGATTTTCAGATATAATTTGGCAAGCATTTTGACCAATTGAACCAGTTGCTCCAAGTATAGCTATTTTTTTCATAAAATTTCTCCAAAAAAGGTATTAAGTTAATTTTAGAATTTAAGGTTATTTAAAAGAAAGTATATTTTTATCTTTTATATTTTTTCTAAAAGCTTAAGCTTATTAGAATATCTAAATTTTTCCAAAATAAGTATTTTTTCATCTTTTTTGTAAATCTCAATATCTTTTTTTAAGAGAAATACATATTTTAAATTTGCAAGTTGCATTAAAATATGTATTTGAGAAAACATTCCTGGCTCTTTAAAAAAGACACTATAGCTTTTTACTTTTAAAGGTTTTCTAAAAGAAATTACCTCTCTTTTGGATAAAGATACTTTATAAAATTTCCCATTTAAATAATGCTCTTTTACACAAAGAATATCTTTATTTTCATCTTTATAGTAATACTCTATAACAAATTCTTTTTTTTCTAATTTATATTCAGATAAAACTTGAGAAAGCTTTTTTGAAGATACATAACCTTCTAAAAAAGCTTCTCCTTTGTCTTTTATAATTTCATAATCATTTATAAAAATAATATCTGCTAAAGATCTTTGCTTTTCTCCAAACACATTCCACATAGGAAAAACATTGATAAGTTTAGACAAAATTTTTTCTAAACTTTCTTTAGTTCGCTCTGGATCCCTTAAAAGTCTTCTTAAAATTAGCTCACCTTTATTAGAATGAACAAAAATTTTTTCAGCCTTTCTTAAAAATTCTCTTTTTATAAACTCTAAGGTATATAGACCCTCTATAATAAGAAAATCAAAATCAGCTTTGATATATTCAAAACCAATTCTCATATGATCTTCAAAAGAATAAATAGGAATTTTTACATCTTTTCCATTTAGAAGTTTTTCTATACAAAGATTTAGCTCTTTAAAATCGATTAAGTTTGGATGATCAAATGTCCCATAAAGATAGGCAAAAAAAGTAGTTAAATCTTTATAAAAATTATCTGAAGAGATAAGAACAACTTTTTTATTTTGTTTTTCAAAATAATCTTTTAAAACTTTAGCTAAATAACTTTTACCGGAGCTAGAAGCTCCGGCAAAAATAATAAGTTTTTTATTTCGTTTTAAGATATGATCAAATAAATCTTGAGTTTTATTAAGAATTGTTTTAAAACTCAATGTCAAACTCTCTTAAAATATCATTGAGCTCTACTTTTTTATCAGTTTTTTCCGTTCTTTTTCCTATAATAAGAGCACAAGAGACATAATAGGTTCCAGAAGGAAATTCTTTTTTATAAGTTCCCGGAATAACCACCGAGTATGCTGGAACTCTACCTCTATAAATTTTTCCAGTTTGAGTATCAATAATTCTAGTAGAGCCTGTTATAGTAACATTTGCTCCTAAAACTGCTCCCTCTTCTATAATTGCCCCTTCAACTATAATACATCTTGAACCAATAAAACAATTATCTTCTATAATAACAGGCTTAGCACTTGGAGGCTCCAAAACTCCACCAATTCCAACTCCTCCAGCTATATGACAATTTCTTCCTACTTGAGCACAACTTCCTACGGTTGCCCAAGTGTCTACCATAGTTCCACTTCCAACATAAGCCCCAATATTGATATAACATGGCATTAAAACTGCACCTTTTTCTACAAAGGCTCCATATCTAACGGTTGCTGGTGGAACTACCCTTACTTGATGTTTTTTATAATTTTGTTTTAAAGGTATTTTGTCGAAATATTCAAATAAATGAGTAATTTGATCGTCTTTTGCTACAACTACCTTATAACTGCTAAGTTTCGTTATAGCAAAATAAAGCAAAATTGCCTTTTTAACCCATTCATTTACTTTCCAGTTTCCTTGAGATATTTGAGTAGCAACTCTAACTTTTCCTTTATCTAGTAGATCTATAGTTTCTTTAACAGCTTCTTTATAAATACTTTCATTTAAAAGCTCTTTATTTTCAAAAGCTTCATTTATAAGTTTTTCAAGATCTTTCATGAATCCCTCCTAATATATAGTTTTTAGTAGTTATAAATAAAATCTAATTATACTAAACCCTAAGGCTACTTTGAAATCTTAACAAAGACTTATAAAATATTCTTTTTGTTTTTAAGCTTTTTAAATTTTTCAACCTACATAAATTTCATAAGAAATATATAGATAAATTGTATCTTGGTAGTAAGATTTAAATAGGAAATATTTAAATTATAGTTTCTTTAAATATTTTTCCCAAACCTTAATTTTACCTTTATACTCAAAACCATATTTTTTATAAAAATTTTTAGCCTTTATATTTTTTTCACCAACCCAAAGACCTACATATTTTTTTCCACTTTCTTTTAAATATAACAAAGCTCTTTCAAAAAGAAATTTGCCTATACCTAAATTTTGATAATTTGGATCTACTACAAACTCGTGAATTTCTCCCCTTTCTTTTGTCCAATTTTTATCTGCACAAATAAAACCTACTATATTGTTATCTAATGTAGCTACTAAAAAGCCATCTTTATCTTGTTTATATAGCCAATTTAGATATTTTAAGATATTTTCTTTACCTTCTTCAGCATACTCTTTTAAGTTTTGATAGGCTCTTTGATATATTTCTATTAATTTTTCAAAATCACTTTTTTTTACTTTTCTAATTTTTACTTTATTTGCTAAAAAGGTCTTTGAATTTTTTGATTCCATGTTCAAGTTCCCTTAAAGACAATTTTTCGTTTTTTGTATGGGCATATCTTAAATTTCCTAAGCCAAATACAACAGGTATTTTTCCTAAATTATAGTAAGCATGAGCATTTGTCCAAGATCTACAAATTCCTTTTTTTATATTTTTAAAATCTATTGGAAAATTTTTTAAAGAAATTATAAATCCTTCATCATACTCTTTTAAAAACTTTTTGTATTTCTTTAGTTTAAATTTAAAAAGCAAAGAGAAAAATTTTTCCTTTTTTATTTTCCAAGAAGTAATTAATTCAAATCTCAAATAAGTTTTAAGAGGATGATTATATAAGTTTTTATACCCCCCTAAGAAAGATAGGATATTAAGATAAGCATATTTATCTATTTTTCTTAAATATTTAGAAAAATTTTCAAACTTTTTTAAAATATCAAAGGCTATCTTTAAACCATCTATTTTAGGGATATAAGCTCCATGGGTACTTTCGCCTTCAATTTCAAACTCAAATTCATAAGCTCCAAGATTTTTGTTCCAGACCTCTAAATTAGTAGGTTCAAAAACTACAATATATTTTTCCTTTGGATTTAAAAGATAAGGAGCTTTTCCTTCTTCTTCCTCATCAAAAGGAAATACAAGGCTATATTTTTTTAAGTTTAATTTTTCATTTTTTATTAAATATAATAAAGCAAAAGCATTTCCAAGATTATCGCATACCCCACTACCCCAAAATATCCCTTCTTTAAACTCTACTTTTTTTAAAGGGCCAACTATATCAATATGACAATCTAAAAGAATTCTTTTTTCTTTGGAAGGAATATAGATAAACTTATTTGTTTTTATGAAAGAAATATTTTTCTTTTTTAAGATATTTTCAATATATTTTATTTTTTCTTTTAAAGATAAATTAACAAATTTTAAAAACTCTTTTTCTAGCATAGTTTTTACTTCTTATAAAAGTTATAAAATAATTTAAGATATTTAAATTATAGCTTAACTTAAAACTATTAAAGCACTTTTCTTGCAAATGAATTTGATTTGATAATAGTTATCAATTACTTGACATTTTTAATTATCTTCCTATAATTAATATAGGAACAAAAAAATCAAAAAATAAAAAGGAGGGCGAGCTATGGCATTAGTAGGAAAAAAAGCTCCAGAGTTTGCTTTAAAAGCATACGACCCAGTAAAAAAAGATTACATTGATGTAAAATTAGAAGACTACAAAGGAAAATTCTTAGTACTTTGTTTCTATCCAGCAGACTTTACTTTCGTATGTCCAACGGAAATTGCAGCTATAAATGCTAAACTTGATGAAATTAGAAATATCGGAAAATTAATTGGAAAAGATGATATAAAAGCTGATGTACTTGCAATTTCTACAGATACTCACTTCAGCCATCAAATCTTTTGTGAAGTTGAGCCACTTTTAAAAGATCTCAAATTCCCACTTGCTGCTGATCCAACTGGAGAAGTATCTAGAGCTTATGGAGTTTATATTGAAGAAGCTGGATTAGCAAGAAGAGGTAGATTCATTATTAATCCTGATGGAGTTGTAGTAGCTGAAGAAATTTTGGAGCCTCCAGTAGGAAGAAATGTAAATGAGCTTATCAGACAACTTTCTGCATGGGCATATGTTTATACTCACCCAGGTGAAGTATGTCCAGCTAATTGGAGACCAGGTAAGAAAACATTAAAACCAGGTCCTGAAATTGCTGGAAAAGTAGGAACAGTAGTTACTATCGATGAGCTTTTAAGCTAAATTATCATAAAGGGGGCCTGTTTGCCCCCCATTTTTAATTAAATTGCTGTAAAGGGGAATAAGAATAAGCATTTACATCTATTGGATCTTCTCCATATTTTTCAAATAAAAACCCACCTATATAAGCCACCATTACTCCATTGTCAGCTGTATATTTTAAATTTGGTAGATACACTTTTACATTTTTTAAACTTAAAATTTTTTTTCTAAAATAAGAATTAGCAGAAACCCCACCGGAAATAGCTAAAGCATTTATTTTATAGTGTTTTAAAATTTTTTCTATTTTTGATACTAGATAATCTACAGTACATTTTTGTAAAGAAGCTGCTAGCTTGATTTTATCTATCCCTTGGTTATAGTATTTTATAGCTTGAGTTTTAAAACCACTAAAGCTTAAATTAAAAGGATTTTTTTTAACTTTGGGATAGGTAAATGAAACATATTCCCCTTTATAACTTTGAAATATTTTATCTATATAAGGACCACCTGGAAAACCTAAATTCAAAATATGAGAGCCTACTTTGTCAAAAGCTTCTCCCAAAGCATCATCTAAGGTTTTAGCAACAAGAGTATATTTACCTATATCCTCAACTAAATAAAAATGAGTATGTCCTCCTGAGACTACAATACTTAGAAAAGGAAAAGGAATATCTTCTTTTTTAAAACCTATAAACGGAGAAAATATATGAGCTTCCAAATGATCTACAGCTTTTAAAGGTCTTTCTAAAGCAAGAGAAAGGCCTTTTGAAAACATTAAACCAACAAATAAAGATCCTATCAGGCCGGGCCGATTGGTAACACAAATTAGATCGATATCTTTAGGTTTTAAATTGACTTCTTTTAAAGCATAATCAAACAAAACATCAATAACTTCTAAATGGGCCCTTGCAGCATACTCAGGTACAACCCCTAAAAATTTTTTATGAATTTCATGTTGAGATGAAACTATATGAGAAAGTACTTTGTGCTTTTTAAAATCATAAATTCCTATGCCTGTATCATCACAGGAAGTTTCTATTCCTAAAACTATCATTTAGCTTCCTCTAAATTTAAACGTGGAAATAAAATATTTCCTTTTCTTAAAGTTTTTCCTTCCTCTAAGAAAAAGTAATCTAAAAGATTTTGTTTTTTTGCAAACTCGGGATGATTTTTTAAATCTTTAACTTCATAACCTAACATATTAAACATTTCTTTGGATTTATCTGGCATAATTGGATAGGTTAAAGCTGCAATTGCAAATAAAGAGCTTAAAATGTTGTACATAACAAATCTTAATCTATCTATATTCTCTTCTTTTTTTAATCTCCAAGGTGCAGTTTTATCAATGTAGTAGTTTATATATCTAATATACTTCCAAATAACCTCAAAAATTTTTGTTAAATTAACATACTCCAAATAATCAATAACTTCATATATAGTCTTTTTTAGTAAACCTAAAAGTAAAATATCTAAATCGGAATTTTCAAAAACTTTTTCTTCATAAACTTTTTTATAAAGCTCTTCTATTTCTTTTAGGGACATATTTTTTATTTTGTTTAAATAATTTTTTAAAATATTTCTTTGATCTTCATCCAAATAAGGAACTTTCCCTTCAAAGTATTTAAATGCCATATTTATAGAACGATTAAATAAATTTCCTAAATCATTTGCTAAATCCGCATTGTACCTTTCTACAAAAGCTTTATAAGAAAAATCTCCATCTTGACCAAAAGGAACATGAGCAAATAGAAAATATCTTACTGAGCTTGGTCCAAATTTTTCTAGAAGCTCCTCTGGATCAATAACATTTTTCAAAGTTTTACTCATTTTCTTTCCTTCTACTGTCCACCAACCATGTCCAAATACTTTTTGAGGAAGATAAACATCTAAGATCTCTTTTAATATCTTTTCTTTTTTCTTATCTTGAATCTCATCCCAATTTTTAATCTCCTTTTCTGTAAAGTTAAAAGATTTTAGTTTTTTTTCTATATCATATTTGTATAAACTCATTAAAAAGGCTGGCCAGTAGACTGCGTGAAATCTTAGGATATCTTTTCCTACCATGTGTAGATTAGGTGGCCAAAATCCTTTTTTGAGTCCTGCAGTCATATAATTAAAAAGGGCATCAAACCAGACATATATAGTTTGGCTTTTATCAAAAGGAACTTTAATCCCCCACTTTACTCGAGATGAGGGTCTAGATACAGATAAATCTTTAAGACCTTGCTTTACAAAATTTATAATTTCATTTCTTCTAGAACTTGGTAAAATAAAATTAGGATTTAACTTATACCATTTTAATAATTTTTTTTCATAATTTGATAAAGCAAAAAAATAAGTTTCCTCTTCGAGATATTCACAAGGTTTATTATGTATAGGACATTTATAATCATTATCTTTTATTTCACTTTCAGATTTAAATTCTTCACAGGAAACACAATAATATCCTTTATAAACCCCTTTATAAATATCTCCATTTTTATAACATTTTAAAAAGACGCTTTTTACAAGATTAATGTGATCCTCATCTGTAGTTCTTATAAATCTATCATAAGATATATAGTATTTATCCCATAAATTTTTAAATCTTAAAGCTAGCTCATCTACAAATTTTTTTGGAGAATCATAATTTTTCTCTAAAGCCGCTTTTTGAATTTTTAGTCCATGTTCATCTGTTCCCGTTAAGAAAAATACATCTTTATTTAAAAATCTATTAAATCTAGCTACTATATCACTGGCGATTGTTGTATAAGCATGTCCTAAATGAGGAACATCATTTACATAGTAAATTGGAGTTGTTACAAAAAATTTCATTTAAAATCCTCCTATAAAATTATTCCTCTTCTTCCTTTAAAAATTCCCCATTAGGAAGTAACTTTAGAGGAACTTTTTGACCTGCTTTTTTGAGCTGATATCTTTTACAGTAAGACGGAAAAGCTTTACAATAAATTTGAGCTAAGCTTACTAAATTTGGATATTTAGAAGCATATTTATTAAAAAAAGGACATCCTGAAAGAAATTCACAAACTTTTTTATTTATATGTTCCATTTCTAAAATAGCTTTTTTAGTCTCTTCTGACTTTTTAGCAAAAGTATTTACGATTTCATTTAAAGAGTTTTCTAAAGAGCTAGCCTTGTTTTCTAAATTAGAAAGTTCATGAATATATTTATTTAAGGCATTTAATAACTTAAACATATCATCTATATTTGCTTGCATGTCATTTTGGCTTTCTAACAATTTATTATTTTTTTCATATAGAAGCTTTACTAGATCTGCAAGTTTAAAAAATTCCTCACTGATTTCTTTAAATGATTCTAAAGTTTCTGAAATAACACCAATATTATTTTTTATAGTTTTTTCTCCTTTTTTTGCTTCTTCTGTAAGCTTTTCTAAAATAGATTTAGTTCTTTTTATTAATATTTTTATTTTCTCCGCAGCTCCACTAGTCTCATTAGCAAGTTTTCTAACTTCCGCAGCTACAACCGCAAAACCTCTTCCAGCTTCTCCAGCTCTTGCTGCCTCGATAGAAGCATTTAAAGCTAATAAATTTATTTGTTTAGCAATTTTAGTAATAATATTTACAACACTTTCAATTTCATCAAATATTTGAGAAAAATTTTTAATTTCTTCAAAAAACTTTGTATTTATTTTCTGAATTTCACTTAAACCCCTAAAAGCTCTTTCTCCATGAAATTGAACTCCATCTAATTTATCAGAAAGTTTATTTATCTCATTCATTACTGATCTGAGACTAGTACTGAATTCTTCATGAGAACTTTTAAACTTATTAAAAGTTTGTTTCAAACTTTCAAAAATTTTATTTAATTTATTCAAAAACTGGGAAAAGGAATAGGAAATATTTTTTAAAGATTGAATTAAGGATTTTAGCTTTTCACTAATAGATTTTAAAATGAATTCTTTCGTTAAAAATGAAGTCAGAATATCTATAAATTTAACAATAGTTTTTTCCATAATAGATGCTTTCTCCTTCATAACGGTAAATCCTCCAGTTTTATTTAAAATAACTTTACCCTTTAAAATATATTTTAACTTAAAATTTTATGAAATAATAATATTTGCAAACCTTTAATTTACCATAAAAAAAACAAAAAAAATAATTAAAACTATTTTGCTGATTAGAACTATTATACAACCTTAAAGCATTTTAAAGCAAAAATAAAATTATTAAAGCTTTTTTTAAGAAGGCTTTAGAAAGGAAAAAACTGATATTATTTTTGTTTAAAATATTTAATTAGTAAATTACCTACAAACATTATATTTTTCGCCTTTATAATAAAACCTTATACAGCTTTGATTTAAATATATAACCTTAAAAGAAATGTTTTCCAAAGGATATATTAAATAACCTTTTAAAGTCAAGACTGGAGAATTTTTTGCAAAACCTAAAAATTTAAAATTATTTTTTAAATTTAAATTTTTATTAGTCTTATATTTCCTAAAATCTAGAAAAGGATCTTTGGGAAAACTTAAAAAGAAAAAATATAAAATAAGCTTTAACATTTTTTCAAAACTCCCACTTTAAAAACTACTTTAAAAAATTATAAATTTAAAATATTTAAATTTATAGATATAAAACGACTATTAAGATAAAAAGTAATTATAAAATAAGTTATAGTTGAAATTGAAAATTAATTAAAAACTTAAGAAAATAAAATGAGGGAAGCAGACTTGGAAAATAGATTATCTTTAGATGAATATTTTATGGAAATTGCTAAGGTTGTAAAAAAAAGAAGTACTTGTCTTAGAAGGCAAGTAGGCGCAGTTTTAGTAAAGGATAAAAGAATTATAGCTACGGGTTATAATGGAGCTCCAAGTGGTTTAGAGCATTGCTTAGAAATAGGTTGTTTAAGAGCTCAGCTTAAAGTTCCTTCTGGAGAAAGGCACGAACTTTGTAGAGGACTTCATGCTGAGCAAAATTGTATAATTCAAGCAGCTTTACATGGAGTTTCTACAAAAGGTGCAACTCTTTATTGTACTCATTTTCCCTGTTCAATTTGTGCTAAAATGATAATCAATGCTCAGATAAAGGAAATTGTTTTTTTAAATTATTATCCAGATAAAATGTCTTTAAAACTTTTTGAAAAAGCCAAAATAACTTTAAGAAAAATTTCAGGAGAAGAGAATAATGAAAAGTAAAGAAATTAGAGAAGCTTTTTTAAGCTTTTTTGAAAAAAAGAATCATAAAAGAGTAAAATCAGCTCCATTAATTCCCATAAATGATAAGTCTTTATTGTTTGTAAATGCGGGTATGGTACCTTTTAAAGATTATTTTTTAGGAAAAGAAATTCCTCCTTTTAAAAGAGCTACTTCTTGTCAAAAGTGTATGCGAGCCGGAGGAAAACATAATGATCTTGAAAACGTAGGAAAAACAGGAAGACATCATACTTTTTTTGAAATGCTTGGAAATTTTTCTTTTGGAGATTATTTTAAACGGGAAGCTATTTTATGGGCATGGGAACTTGTAACTCAAGTTTTTAAGCTCCCGGAAGAAAGACTTTATGTATCGGTTTATAAAAATGACAAAGAAGCCTTTGAAATTTGGAATAAACTAGTTGGTATTCCAAAAGAAAGAATTTATTTACTTGATGAAAAAGATAACTTTTGGGCTAT
>DQVG01000061.1 GCA_015661865.1 Desulfurobacteriaceae bacterium | reverse complement strand
CAATAACATATTCTGCTCCTCGATAAAGCTCGGTATGTCCTTTTTGTTTTCCAAATCCCTTTATCTCCGTTACGCTCATTCCACTAACGCCCACGGCTGTTAAAGCCTCTTTTACATCTTCTAGTTTGTGAGGTTTTATAATGGCCTCTACTTTCTTCATTTTTTCCTCCTAAAAGTTAATTTAGTTTAAAATTATCTTACTAAAATTTTTAAAACTTAGGAGTTAAAATTTAGTTAAAAAATAAAAATGGGGTGAAAAATGAAAAAATATAGAATACTTACTCCGGGACCTACTCCAGTTCCCGAAGAAGTAAAAGCAGCTCTTTTTAGAGAACCTTTATATCATAGAGGTCTTGTTTTTAAAAATATTATGAAAGAGCTTCAGGAAAATTTTAAAAAGCTACTAAAAACAGAAAGAGTTCCAGTATTTCTTACTTCATCTGGAACAGGGGCCATGGAAGCTAGTATTGTTAACTTTTTTAAACCCGAAGAAGACGTTTTAATAGTTGTGGGGGGAAAGTTTGGAGAAAGATTTTTTAAAATTGCCAAGCGTTTTGGATTAAATCCAATTTGTTATGAAATAGAATGGGGAGATTATCCTAAAGTAGAAAAAATAGAAAAATATTTAAAGGAAAATAAAAATATAAAAGGTGTTTTTATTCAAATTTGTGAAACTTCCACGGGAACTTTTTATCCATATAAAGAAATTGGGGAAGTTTGCAAAAAATATGATGCTCTTTTAATAGCCGATGGAATAACTGCAGTTGGAGTTTATAACATAGAATTTGATAAATCTAATATAGATATATTAATTACAGGTTCCCAAAAAGCTTTAATGACTCCCCCGGGAGTAAGCGCTATTATTTGGAATGAAAAAGCTCATAAGAGGTTAGGAGTTAATAAAAGGTACAAGTATTATTTTGATTTAGAGGAAGAGTATAAAAATCAAAAGGAAAAATTCCAAACAGCTTATACTCCTTCTGTTAATTTGTATGCGGCTTTAAATGAAGCCTTAAAAGTAATAAATAAAATAGGAATAGAAAAAATAGAAAAAAATACCTCTATTATGTCAAAAGCAACTTTAAAAGCTTTTGAAGAAATAAATTTAAAACCTTTATCTAAAAATCCGGCTATTGGAGTAAGTGCTATATGTTTGCCAGATAGTATAGATGGAAATAAGCTAATTAAGTTTATTAGGGAAAACTTTAATATGTATATTGCGGGAGGACAAGGCCATCTTAAAGGAAAGATATTTAGACTTTGTCATTTTGGATATATAGATATTTTTGATACCTTAAATCAAATTTCTGCTGTAGAATTTGCTCTAAGTAGTCTTGGATATAATTTTAATTTAGGAACAGCTACTAAAAAGGCTATGGAGATTATTTCCCAATATAAAGGAGCTTAGAAATTTGAAAATATTAATAGCCGGTTATAACGATATTTCGAAAAATTTAATAGAAGAAATAAAGCATTTTTATGAAGTTTATTTACTAGAAAAAAAAGAGAAAAAAGAATTTTTAGAAAAGGAAAATTTAGAAAGTATAAACCTTATTTTAGGAGATATATCCGATGTAGATATTTTAAAGCAGATAATATCAAATAACTTTAATGTTCTAATAGCAGTTTATGAAGAAGATAGGCAAAACTATAGTATTTGTAAGTTTTTATTTAATCATATCCCCAACAAAATAGTTTTATTAAATCATAAGGTAAATAAAAGATTTTATGAGGATATAGAAAAGGATATCACTTTAGTAGAAAAAGGGAAGGTATTAGGTAGATATATTAAAAATTATTTAGATCCAAACAAAAAAGAGTGTTTATCAGTTGGAGTTGGCAAAGATATTATTCAGATAAAAGTTTTACCTGGATCTATCTTAGCTAATCAAAAGGTCTCAAGATTTTCAAGTAGCAAATGGAAAATAGTTGCCATATATAGGGATAATAAAATAAATATTCCTAAAAGAAATACGGTTATCTTACCTGGAGATCAAGTATTATTTGTTGGAGAGCCCAAAATACTAGAAAGTATTATTTCTCTTTTTTTAAAAAATGAGCCTCAATTTCCTTTAAATTATGGGTATGCTCAGGTTGTAATTTTGAATAATCTTGAAAAAATTTACTTAAAAGAAAATTTATTTTTATACTCAAAAACTAAAGTAAGAGAAATAGATTTTTACTTTCAAGGAAATGAAATTTTAAAAGATAAATTAGAAAAAACTTTAAAAGAGTTACCTACAAATAAACTACTTTCTTATAAGATAATTGAAAGTTTAGATGAGGTAGATATAGGGTTTATATCTTTAAAGAAAAAAAATTCAGAATTTAAAAAATTTTCTTATATATTTAGTACTAAAAATGTTTTTCCTATTAAATTATTTAATAAATATTACGTTCCAGTTTTTTTATGCGCAGGTAAAGAAAAATATGAAAATATACTATGTCCAATTTTTGATATGGAAGAATCTATAAAAGCTTTAGAGACTTCTTTTCAAATTAGTAAAATGATAGGGGCTAACTTACATTTACTTTTAATAAAGCAAGTAGATATAGTAGAGGATAAAGTTAACTTAAATGAAATAAAAAAACATATAGATTTTTACCAAAGAATATACAAGTTAAAAGCAAATATCCTTCATAAAACGGGAAACCCTGTAAAAATTACCTCTCAATTATCTAAGGATTATGATTTAGTAGTAACATCTTCTAAAATAGATAAATACTCTACTTTATTTAAACCTTATCCCCCCCATTTAATATTTTTATTTTCCAAATCTAGCTCTCTTTTAGTACCTTATCCGGTTTAAATAATAGTTTAAATAGACTTGGACAAAGAATACCTGTCAAAATGGATAAAAGGATTAGAGAGTATGTTTCATCCTCACTTATTACTCCTAATGCCTTACCAAATTCTGCTAAAGCTACAAGTAAAGTTAAAGGAGCCGACATTAATAGGGCAGATGCTATAGAAGTTTTTAAGTCATATTTAATAGCTAAGGGCAGATGAGAAAGTATTTTTACCAATAAAAATAAAAAAAATATTTTTAAAAAATAAAAAATGTCTATTTCGGGAAAAGAAAAGTTAAGTCCAATATTTATAAAAAATACTGGAATAAAAAATCCATAGGAAAAACCTGAAAACTTTTCTTCTATTAAGTCCACTTGCTTTATAACATTTCCAAAGATTAAACCAGCTATAAAAGCTCCCAAAATAGGCTCAATATTAGCAAAGGCAAAAAGAGAAGATAAAATAAGTAAAGCTCCTAAAGAAAGTCTTACTCCAAATTCTCCAGGTTCTTTTGTAAAAATTACAAAAAATTTATTTGGGAACCACCAAACAAGTAAATAAAATACTTTCAAAATTAGGTAAGCTATTATAGAAACTAAGATTAATAAAATGAGTTCTTTAATAAATAAATATGGATATTTAAATTTATAAAATAAACTAAAAGCTGTTAATAAAACTAAAGAAAAAGCTTCTCCTAAAATTCCAATAAAAAAAAGATGTTTTCCATATTGAGTTTTAAGTAAATTTAATTCTCGCAAAACAGAAACTATTATTCCTACAGAAATTAAACTAAATACTAAAATAAAAAATATTGGAAGTTTAAAAAATATAACTACTAAAGTAGAAAATAAAAAATTTAAAATAACTGGCAAAATAATAAAAAAAGAATCTTCAAAAGATAAATCTTTTAGCTCTCTTATTTTTATTTCCAAACCTGCTAGAAACATTAAAAGTAAAAAACCAAAATAAGAAAAAGGTTTTGTTAAAAAAGGATCAATTAAGGTATTAATCTTAATAATCCCCAATAAAATTCCAAACAGGATCTCTCCAATAGCTAAAGGTATTTTCAAAAGGTTTGATATTATCGGGGCAATTAAAATTCCAAAGGCTATAACTGTAAAAGTTATAAAAAGTTTTGTATCCATAAATATCTCCACATTATCTTAAAGATTTTTATGTAATTTTAATTTTATTCTATTTTTCAAAGGTAGATATATTCTAAAATAACTCCTCTTTAAATAGTTAAAATTAAATATTAAAACTTTATGCTTTCTAAGTGATAATTAATATTAATTAAAACTTAAGTGAAATTGATATTTTATAATTTTAGAGAAATTACTAAGATATATTTATTTTGATTGATTTTTCTAGGGTTTAAAATATATTACTATTTAAAAGTAAAAGTTTATTTAAATATTGAAATAAAAAAAAATCCGAATATAATAATAGTAGTAATGAAATAATGGTAGCTTGGAGGTGTTAAAATGAAAAAATTAATAGGCGTAGCTCTCCTTTGTTCTTTTGCATTTGCAAAAGAATCATTTGTAAACAAATTAGTAAAAAAAGAGCATTATATGCCAGCCAAAAATTGTCCAGCTTATAAAGATGGACTTGTAAATCCTACTGTAACTCCATTTCATATGTCCTTACATCATACAACTTATGGACAAAAATATTGGTACTCTAAAGAAAATGGTGGATTTGAAACTATTACAAATATTCCTTATAACAAGCTTTTCTGTTACAAATGTCATACCGCAAACTGCTACTCATGTCACGGAGAAAAGAAAGGAGACAAAGTTGTTTTATCAGTTAAAAAAGCTTATGATAAAAAAACTTGTTTAAAATGTCATGGTAGAGCTAGATTAACTTTAAAATTTGATAAAAAAGAAGGATTTATGGATATCCACTTTGAAAAAGGATTTACTTGTGCGGATTGTCATACTGGCGAAGAAATGCATGGGGATGGTACTTTTAAAAAGCATTTATATGAAGCTGTAACTATTTCTTGTGAAGAATGTCACATTAAAAAAGCCGGACAAACTATAAAATTAAAATCTGGACTTATTTACAAAATTCCAGGTGTTAAAGAAAACATCCCAGAACATACTATTCATCTTGGACAAATAGCGTGTGTAGCTTGTCACGTTAAAACTCAAGTATCTTGTTTAAATTGTCACTTTGATAATGTACTTAAAACTAAAAAGAAAGTACCTCATAAAAACTTCTTCCCAACAAAATCCTTTACTATCTTAGCTAATTATAAAGATAAAGTATATCCAGCTAACGTAATGCCTCTTGTTTATAAAGATAAAACATTTATGGCTGTAGCTCCATACTTTACTCACTCTGTTGATAGACATGGAAGAACATGTAAAGACTGTCACGCAAGTGAAGATGTTATAAATGCTATTGAAAATGGAGTTAAATTAATGAGATTAGATCCAATTACCAAGAAACTAGAATTTGCAAAAGGAGTAATTCCTTTTGTTCAATACGAAAACGGAAGCTATAACATAGATATGGATTATGTAGCTCCTAGCAAAAATGGTTTAAGACTTGTTAAAAGCAGTACTGATAAATATCAACTTATCTTAGTTGAACCTTTAACAGAAGATCAAGTAGAAAAATTAAAATTAAGACTCAGATATGAAAAATAATTAAAGGGGGGCTTTTGCCCCCCCTTTTTATTTAACATCTTTTTTTATTTCATTTAAAAATATCAAAGCATCTAAAGGAGTTATATTAGCAATATCTAAAGCTTTAATCTTATCTATTATCTTCTTGTATTTATTACTTTTCTCGTTACTTTCAAGTAATAAAGATTTTTCCTCTATAAAGTAGGGTTTTAAAAAGTTATCTTCCTTTAAATTAATATTTTTTTGATCTTCTTTGCTTTTAGTCTCTAACAAATTATTTTCTTTTTTAATATCTTTAACCTTAGGACTTTCAAAAGAAAATACTTTTTCATAATAAGAAAGAAGTTCTAAAGCTCGATTTATAACTTTTTTTGGAAAACCAGCCTTTTTTGCTACTACTATTCCATAGGATTTTGTAGCTTTGCCATTTATTATTTTATGAGTAAAAATAACTTCATCTTTATCCTCTTTTACAAAAGCACACAAGTTTTTGGTATCCTTTCGTTCATTTTCTAAGGCTGTAAGCTCGTGATAATGGGTAGCAAAAAAAGTTTTTGTTTTTCTATCTGCAAGCTCTTCTATAACTGCTCGGGCAATAGCTAGACCATCGAAAGTAGCGGTTCCCCTACCTATTTCATCTAATATTACTAAGCTATCTTTGGTGGCTTTCTTTAATATATTTGCACATTCTAACATTTCCAGCATAAAAGTAGAAATCCCGCGGGTTAAGTCATCGCTAGCTCCAACTCTAGAGAAAATTTTATCTACTAAATAAAGTTTAGCTTGGCTTGCAGGTACAAAACCACAAACTTGGGAAAGTAGAAATATTAAGGCTATTTGTCTAATATAAACTGACTTTCCTCCCATATTGGGACCAGTTATAATAAATAAGTTTTCATGTTCTTTAGCAAAAGTATCATTTGGAATAAAGTCATCTAAAATAGCTTCTAAAATAGGATGCTTCCCGTCTTTTATCCAAATTTCTTTTTTATCTACATACTCAACTTTTGTCCAATTTCTAAGTAGAATAACTTGGGCAAAGGAACAAAGAGCATCTAAATATCCAATTTCATCTGAAAGTTTATTTAATTCTTTATAGAAAGATAAAATGAATTTTCTTATTTTGTTAAAGATCTCCGTTTCTAATTTTAAAATATTTTCTTGGGCTTCTAAAAACTTATTTTCAATCTCTTTTAGCTCCTCTGTTACAAAGCGTTCTGCGCTTACCAAGGTTTGTCTTTTTATGTAATCTTTTGGAACTTTATTTTTATGAGTTTTGGGAACTTCAATAAAATATCCTAAAACTTGGTTATATTTCACTTTTAAGGAGGGAATATTAGTTTTTCTTCTTTCTCTTTCTTCCAAAGCTTTGATATATTTGTTTATATTTTCTTTTATATCATAAAGTTCATCTAACTTTTTATTAACCCCTCGTTTTACTATATAACCATCTTTTATATTTTGAGGCAGGTTTTCATTTAATGTTTTTTTTAAAAATGTATATATATTTTTTATTTTTTCTTCATTGGAAAATAATTCATAAATCCTTTTATTATTTTCCTTTAAATAAGAAAATAAAGATAAAACAGTTTCTAAAGAATTTCTTAAAAATTCTAAGTCCTTTGGACTAGCTAATTTTGAGGATAATTTAGTTAAGATTCTATCTATATCAAATATACTTTCAAGTTTATCTTGTATATTTTTTAATACTGGAATATTTTTTATAAGCTCTTCTATTAAACTTTGACGATGTTTTATATTTTCCAAATCTTTTAAAGGATGCAAAAGTAAAAATTTCAATTTTCTATGACCCATTTTAGTTTTTGTAAAATCTAATACTTTTAAAAGGGTTTTATCACTTTTCCCGGTATAATAATTTTCCAATATTTCTAAATTTTTAATTGTATTTTGATCTATTTCTACATAATTTTTAAAAATTAAATAAGTGGGCTCTTTTATTTTTGGTAAAAAATCTTTTTGAGTATCTTTTAAATATTCCAAGGCATTTAAAATTAGAAGTTTTTCTGGTTCTGAAAAAGAGAGGTATTTTTCTTTTTCTTCTAAACTTAAAGCTTTAAAATCTTTTTCTTGAAGTAAAAGATTTTCAGATCCTTTTAGGTTTTCAAAAATTTCTTGTTTTAACTTTCTATCAAATAAAATTTCATTAGGTTTGTATTTATATATGTAATTTAAAACTTCTTCAAAGTTATTAAAAGACGAAATATAAAAATCTCCTGTGGATATATTTATTAGGGCAGCAAAATATTTATTTTTTTCTTTATATAAAGCTAGAAAATATCTTTCTACTCTTTCATCTTCAAAGTAAGTTCCGGGAGTAATTACTCGAATAACTTCTCTTTCTACAACTTTCCCAGGCTTAGGTTCTTCTATTTGATCACAAATAGCAACTTTATAACCAGCATCAATAAGTTTAGGTAAATACATAGAAAGAGCATGATGAGGAATACCTGCCATGGGAACCTTTGGAGAATTTTTTCCAAAGGGACGAGAAGTTAAAGCTATACCTAATACTTTGGCTCCTATCTTAGCATCTTCGAAAAACATTTCATAAAAATCTCCCATTCTAAAAAGTAAAATAGCATCTTTATATTTTTCCTTAATTTTTTTGTATTGTCTTAAGGCCGGAGTTTCTTTCATAAAAATCCTCCAATTGAAAAATTCTCAAGTTTATAATAAAAAGAAACTCGTAAATGGCAATGTTTAAATAGGCATGTTATAGAAACAGAAAATTAAGAAAGCAAAGATTTTTTGTTGATGATAAATCATATGATAAAATCTTGGTATATTTTATGCTTCATTTATTTATACTATCATTTATTTATACTATTTTACCTTATTATAATTTGGATATTTAAAATCAATGTAAATTCCCGCAAGATATTATATAAATATAAGAAAAACTATATTAAAAACAAGCTATTATTAAATTTAAAGATTTTATACATGGCTTAAGTATAAGAAAATACTTCCCAATTTAGAGCATGCTAAAATATGACTGAAACTTAGAAAATGACTAAGAAAATCTAAAAATTTGAAGACTTTTTTT
>DQVG01000063.1 GCA_015661865.1 Desulfurobacteriaceae bacterium | reverse complement strand
TCTTCCAAACGTTTAATTTCACTTTTAAATTCTTCCTTGGTTGGCAATTTTTGAATTAAGCGAGCGTATAAATTGTTTTCCAAAATTTCTCTTTGTTTTTTTGAAAGGTTTTCAAGTTCTTCAAATTTTTTATCTAAATCTGTCAAAAAACTTATTAAAGCATCTTCATCTTTAAAAACATTTTTTAACTTTTTATAAGTTTCCAAAGATATTACACTTGGCATATGTACCTCCTGTTTTTTCCTTTGATTTCCCAAATAAAATCGATTATATCAAAAAGCATGTTTTAAAAAGGCTTATGATTTGATATATCAGAATTATTTAAATTATTTAACATATTAGACAAAATATAAAGCTAAATACAAAAATAATGAAACTAAAAAAAAGTAGATCTTTTAAAAGATAGAAATTTTTTATAATTTATTTAACTTAAAATAAAAAGGAGGATAAATATCTTGAACGCCCTTATAGAAGTTTTAACAGAGGAATTACCTGCTAGTTATATACCTATAGCTTTATCTTATTTGAAGAAATCTTTTGAAGATATATTAAAAGAAAATAATATAAAGTTTGAAGATATTATTTTAAATGCTACTCCAAGAAGAATTTGTATATTTTTTAAAAATATAAAGGAAGATCTAAAGGAAAAAGAAAAAATAATAGTTGGTCCCCCAAAGGAGGTTGGAGAAAAAAATCCAAAAGCTTTAGAAGGTTTTTTAAAAAAATTTAAGGCAAAAAAAGAAAATTTAAAAGTTTTAACTAATCCTCCCGGAAAAAAGGGAACCTACTTTGCAATTGTACTAAGAGAAATACCTTTATCTTTTCAAGATATTATAAAAAGTAACTTTGAAAAAATAATTTTAAATATACCTTTTCCAAAAAAAATGAGATGGAGTAAGGAAAATATAGCATTTGCAAGACCTATAAGATCTCTTTCAGCTTTAATTGATGATAAAGTTTTAGACTTAAAGTTAGGAAATTTAAAGTCAACTAATATCACTTTTGGACACAAAATAATGTCAAAAGAAAAAATAAAAGTGAAAAAAGCAGACTATGAAAAATATGAAAAGAAATTAAAAGAGAACTTTGTTATTTTAAAAGAGAGTGAAAGAAAAAATCTTATATTAAACGCATTAAAAGAATTAGAAGAAAAAGGTTATAAAGCAATTTCCCCAGAAAATCTTATAGATGAAATAGTATATTTAGTTGAGTATGTTCATCCTATAATTGGTAATTTTGATGAAAAATATTTAATTTTACCCAAAGAACTTATTTATTTAGTATTAAAAGTTCATCAAAGAATGTTTGCTTTTGAAAAAAATGGCAAAATTCAAAATATATTTTTAGGTATATCTAATACCAAACCTTTAAAAGATAATGTTGTAAAAGAAGGTTATGAAAAAGTAGTTAAAGCTCGTTTAGAAGATGCTTATTTTTATTATAAAGAAGATCAAAAAATTCCTTTATCAAAAAGAAAAAATTTATTAAAAAATATTGTTTTTCATGAAAAATTGGGAACATACTATGACTTTATAAATTACCTACATAACTTTGAAAAAGAAATTTCAGATTACTTAGCTTCCCAAATAGAAAATTACTTTTCTTTTAGGGAAAAGTTAAAGATCTTATTTGATATTTATAAAAATGATTTAACTACCCATTTGGTAGATGAATTTGATGAACTTCAGGGAGTTATTGGAAAGTATTATGCTTTAAATGAAGGATTTGAGCAAGATATCGCAAAAGCTATTGAAGATGTTTATAAAGATGTTCCAGAAAGTCAATTAGGAGCATATTTATCTTTATTAGATAAACTTTTAGCTTTGGTTGGCTTTTTTGTAGTTGGAGAAAGAGTAAAGGGAAGTTATGATCCTTATGGTTTAAAAAGATTAGCTACAAATATTTTAAATATTTTACTTAAATTTAAATTAGATCTAGATTTAAAATATCTAATTGAAAAAGCTCTAAAAGTTTATGAAAAATTTGGCTTTAAGATAGAAGAAAATCTTCAAGATAAAATATTAAACTTTATAAAAGAAAGATTTAAAAATCGTCTTTTAGAAGAGGGTCATAGATATGATCTTGTCAATGTTATTTTAAAGGATAATATTATTTATCGAGCTTACCTTAAGCTCCTTGCTTTGGAAAAACTTTCTAAGCAAGAAGAATTTAAAGATTTACTTATTACTTTTAGAAGAATATTTAATATTTTAAAAGATAATAAGAAATATTTTAAAGCTCTTAAAGCCGAACCTACAACTGTTTATGAAAAAGAACTTTTAAAAGCATTTGAAAATATAGAAAAAGATTTAAATTTAGCTGAAAAAAATAAAGATTACTACAAAGTTTATTCCTTATTATCTACATTAAAACCTAAAATAGATGCTTTATTTGATAATGTCATGATTATGGAAAAAGACCCTTCTTTAAGAGAAAAAAGATTAAAAACTTTGGGATACTTAGCTAATAAACTCCTTTATTTTGGAGATTTTTCTAAAGTAGGTATGAAAAAAGAAGCTTAATTTTTAAAAGTAAGTTTATACATTACTTTATCTTTTTTCTAGATTTTTATTTTTTCTAGATTTTTTAGATATTATTGCTCTTATTTAAAATATTTTGTTATTTAGACTAAAGGAGGTTTTTATGAGAAAACAAAAAATTTTTAAAAGAGCTTTTACACTATTAGAAATTCTTATAGTTCTTCTTATTATTGGACTAATAGCAGCTTT
>DQVG01000069.1 GCA_015661865.1 Desulfurobacteriaceae bacterium | reverse complement strand
CCCTTAAAAAGTTTGGGAATTAAATTCCTATTTTTCGGAGCCTTAGGAGGAATTTTCTTAGTTGGCATTATGGTTTCCTGGATAGGAATGTTAATCCTTGGAATCTCAAATTTACTAGAAGATACTATAGAGCTATAGAAATAACAAAGTTTTAAAACGCACTTTATATCCTCAGACACAATATTGATTTTAAAAGAAAAAATACCTTGATAAAGTCATAGGTAAATATCTTCCAATAACGTAGGTTTTATTTAAAGTTAATTATCTTTAAATAAATATTATTTTAAAATACAAAACTATTTTTGCAAAGTTTGGAAGTAAAAAGGAAGGAGAGTTTTAAATATAAAACTTTGTTACTTAATTGAATTTAAAGCTATTTAAAATATTAAAGAACAAGAATTTAGTTTTTGTGAAAAATCCTTTCATTTTCTCAAAATAAAGTATAATATTTCCTTGTTAATTGAAGCTATTTTCTTTTCATAATTTATATGTATAAAGATAAAAATCATAAGTTGTGGGAGAAAAAAAATGAAACTATATAACACCTTAACTCAAAAAAAGGAAGAGTTTAAGCCCTTAAAAGAAAATCAAGTTAAGATGTATGTTTGTGGTCCAACGGTTTATGATCATGCTCATTTGGGTCATGCTAGAAGTGCTATTACATTTGATGTTTTATATAGATTCTTAGAATTTTTAGGTTATAAAGTAACTTATGTAAGAAATTATACGGATATAGATGATAAGATTATAAAAAAGGCTAAAGAAGAGGGTATTAGCTATAAAGAAGTAGCAGAAAAGTATATAAAGTCCTATGAAGAAGATATGAAGGCTTTGAATGTAAAAAAGCCTACTTACACTCCAAAGGTAACGGATCATATTAAAGATATTATAGATTTTGTAAAAGCTCTTATAGAAAAAGGTTATGCTTATGAAGTGGATGGGGATGTTTATTTTAGAGTTTCTAAGTTTAAAGATTATGGAAAACTTTCTAAACGTTCTTTAGAGGATATGTTAAAAGGGGCTAGGGTAGAAATAAATGAGAAAAAAGAAAATCCTTTAGATTTTGCTCTTTGGAAAAAAGATAAAGGTTTTTTTCCTTCCCCTTGGGGAGAAGGAAGACCAGGTTGGCATATTGAATGTTCTACTTTGGTAAGAAAATATCTTGGGGATACAATAGATATCCATGGAGGAGGTTTAGACCTTATTTTTCCTCACCATGAAAATGAGATAGCTCAAAGTGAGGCTTTAACTGGTAAGCCTTTTGTCCTTTATTGGGTTCATAATGGTTTTGTCATGGTTAATAAAGAAAAAATGAGTAAGTCTTTAAAAAATTTTTGGACTATTAAAGATGCTTTAAAAGAATATGAAGGTAATGTCTTAAGATACTTTTTAATAAGCGTTCATTATAGAACCCCCATAGATTTTTCAAAGGAAAATCTAAATCAAGCTAAGCAAGCCTTTAAAAAAATAAAAAATGTTTATTTAGATAAGGCATTTGAATTTCTACCTTTAACAAAAAAAGAAATAAAAAATAATTTTGAATATATAGACTATAAAAAAGAATTTATAGAAGCTTTAAAAGACGATCTAAATACTCCCAAAGCATTATCGGTAATATTTAAAGTTGTAGATAAATTAAATGAAATAATATCCTTTGGAATTTCAAAAAGGAAAAGAAATGAATATTTAACAAATATATATGAAAAATATAAAAAGGATTTAAAACTTTTTTTAGAAATTTTAGGATTTAACTTAAAAGAGTTAGAAAAACTACCTTCTCATATTGAAAAAGAAATAAGAAATTTTGCAAATTTATTAGGATTAGAGGATAAAGAAGATATATCTATGGTCTTAGAAGAAATACTAAACTATAGAAACCGTCTAAGAAAAGAAAAGAAATTTGAAGAAGCAGATAAAATCAGAGAAAAGCTAGAAAATTTAGGATTTGTAATAAAAGATTTTCCAGGAAAAACTTTATATTACTTTAAGGGATAAAATTTTTGATAGAAAGAATTTATATCCACTATCCCTTTTGCAAACGAATTTGTTACTATTGTGACTTTTATAAAGTTAGATATAAAAAGGAATATGAAAAAGCTTATTTAGAAAAATTAAAAAAGGAAATAAAGGAAATTAAAAAAACTTATAAAATCAAACCTTTATCTAGTCTTTACTTAGGTGGGGGAAGTCCCTCTATAGCCTCTTATTCCTTTTTTGACCTTGTTTTTTCTTCTTTTTCCTTAAAGTCAAATTCTGAAGTTTCTTTAGAGGTAAATATAGAAGATATTTCTAAAGATTTTTTAAGTCTTATAAAAAACTATCCTATAAACAGAATTAGCTTAGGAATTCAAAATTTTAAAGAAAAATATT
Organism: Desulfurobacteriaceae bacterium; assembly: GCA_015661865.1. Taxonomy (GTDB): domain Bacteria; phylum Aquificota; class Aquificia; order Desulfurobacteriales; family DQVG01; genus DQVG01. Next base: position 697 of record DQVG01000069.1, on the reverse strand, counting down.
CAAATTTTTTAGGAAGAAATATTGATGTTAAACTCATATATAAAGCTTTAGAGCTTATTTCTAAAAATTTTGAAAACCTATCCTTAGACTTACTTATTTTAGGCTTAGAAAAAGATGAGTTTGAAGAAAATAAAAAAATTTTAAAAGATGTTTTGGAAAAATTTAATATTAAACATATCTCCTTATATATCCTAACTATTTATAAAAATACTTACCTATATAAAAAATATTCAAATATTAAAAGAAATTATATTGACCTAACCTATCAAAAATATCAAAAATTTTTAAAAGAAAATTTCTTTTTTCAATATGAAGTTTCAAATTTTGCTAAACCTAATTTTTTATGTCAACATAATTTAGCTTATTGGCTTTTTGAAAATTATTTGGGACTAGGTCCATCTGCTTCAAGTCTTATTAAGATAAAAGGAGATTTTATTTCCAAGGTAAATGAAAATAAATTAGATTATGATTTTAAATTTGAAAAAATTAACTTTGAAACCTATTTATACTTTAGATTTAGAACCTTTTTTGGAGTACCTTTTAGATATTTAAAAAATAAAAAATTTTTGAAAGATTTTTTAGATAAAAATTTAATTACACTAGACAACAAAAATATAAAAGTAACTTCTAAAGGGTATTTATTTTTAGATTATATTTTTAATAGGCTTTTTATATAAATATTTAGTTATTTTATTTT
>DQVG01000039.1 GCA_015661865.1 Desulfurobacteriaceae bacterium | reverse complement strand
TCCTGAACTTTCTAAGTTACCTGTAATAATAAATACCTCTCTTTCAGATGCATCCAATGTAACTAAGGCTAAAATGGTAGGAGCAGATGCACATTTAGTTAAGTTTGATGCTAAAGACCTTATTGCTTTACTAAATAAAACCGTCAAAGAACGGAAAAAAGAATGGCAAAAAAATAAAGAGAAAGATCAAGAACAAAAACAAGAAAGTGAAAAGAAAGATAAAGAAAAAGTAAAATAAATCCTAGGAAAAATCGATACTCTTGAATAAAATTTCTCTATATATTAAAATGAAGTCCTAGAAATTTTAAAAATATGGAGGTTCAAGTATGCCTTTACCACCACCAAATACAAGGTTCCTAATTGTAGATGATATGGCAACCATGAGAAGGATAATAAGAAGTATATTAAATCAACTTGGATATCAAAATATTGACGAAGCTGAAGATGGAAGAGTAGCTTTACAAAAATTAAAACAACAAAAATACGATTTTGTAATTACAGATTGGAATATGCCAAATATGACAGGAATAGAACTGGTCCAAGCTATAAGAAAAGATCCTGATCTTAAACATTTACCTGTTTTAATGGTCACAGCAGAAGGGAAAAAGGAAAATGTTATTATGGCTTTAAAAGCTGGAGTTAATAATTATATTGTAAAACCATTTACACCAGAAACTTTGAAACAAAAATTAGAACAAATTTGGAATCAAATTTTAAAAACTAGACAAAATAAATAAGAAAGGGAATTAGTTATGCCAGAAAATATTAATGAACAAAAAAAGAAAAGTTCGTTAAGTGGTTTGGAAAAAGCAGCTGTTGTTATTTTATCTTTGCCTCCAAATGTTGCTGCCAAAGTATTAAAACAACTTAAAGATTATGAAATAGAAAAATTAACAAAAGTTATGCTTACTGTAGGAGATTTAACTAAAGATGAAGTTAATCAAATCTTAGAAGATGCTCTAGAAGAAGCTAAAAAAATTGCTCCTTTAAAAGCTGCTCCTCAATATATTAAACAAATTTTATCTCAAATTTTACCTCCCGAAAAACTTGAAGAACTTATGAAGATTAGTTTAAGAGCTGAAGAAAAGAAAATTTTTGAAGAACTTGAAAAAATGGACTCAAAATTACTTGCAAACTTACTTAAACATGAGCACCCTCAAATAATAGCTATTATTTTATCTCAGCTGTCTCCTCAAAAAGCAGCAGAAATTTTACAGTATATGCCAAAAAGAGTAGGAGTTACGGATGTTAGAAAAGAAGTTATAAAGAGACTTTCCCGTTTAGAAAAGCTTTCCTTAAATACTTTAAAAATGGTTGCAGAAACCTTGGAAGAGGAAATTTCAGGTCTTGGAGCTGGTCAAGAAGAAATGATAAAAGGATTAGATTTGGCAGCTGAGATTATTAACAATTTACCTAAAGAAATTGAACAAGAAATTTTAGAAGATATTCGTAAAGAAAATCCTTCTTTAGCTGAAGCTATTGAAGATAGAATGTTCAAATTTGAAGATATTGTTAAGCTTGATCAAAGAGCTATTATGGAAATTTTAAAAAATGTAGATAAAAATGATTTATTATTAGCTTGTAAAGGAGCCCCTAAAGAAATCATAGATAAATTTTTATCTGCTATGTCAAAACGTGCTGCTCAAATGTTTTTGGAAGATTTAGAGGCTCTAGGGCCAGTTAAAAGAAAAGATGTGGAGAAAGCTAGAAGGAAAATAATACAAGTAATTAAAAAACTCGCTGAGGAAGGAAAGATTGATATTAAAGGCGGGGAGGAGGCGATAGAATAATATGGGGGAAGATTTTTTATCTCAAGAAGAAATAGATGCCCTTTTAGGCGGGGCTGTCGAGGAAACTGAACCCTCTGAACCGCAAGCTAAAATAAGACCCTTTAATGTTAACAGCTTAGAAAAAATAGTTAGGGGAGGAATTCCTGGACTTGATATTATTTTTGAAAGATGGGTAAATGAATTTAGAGATGAAGTTAGAAGTGTAATTTATAACGTTAACTTAGTAACAAAAAATAGAATATATACTATTAGATACGGGGATTTTATTCGAACAATACCTTTACCTGCAGCTTTTAATATTTTTACTATGAAACCTTTAAAAGGAAATGCCCTTTTAATTTTAGATGCTAGATTGGTATTTGTTATTATTTCTGTAATGTTTGGTGGTCCTGCAGAACCTTTTAAAGTAGAGGGTAGGGAATTCACACGTATAGAAAAGAGAGTAATAGAGCAAATAGTAAAAATAGCTTTAGAAACTTTAGAGAGAGTTTGGTCTCAAATATATCCTGTAAAATGTGAATTTGTTAGGATGGAATTAAATCCTCAACTTGTTAATATAGCTTCTCCTTCAGAGAAAGTTATTGTAGTAGAGTGTTCAATGGACATTGATGGTTTTGAAGCACCTTTCTTTTTTACTTTTCCTCAATCTATGCTCATGCCTCTCCATGATATTTTATTTAATGAAACGGGTATTTTAGAAGTAGATCCTGGATGGAAAACAATTCTTTTAAGGAAAATTCTAAAAGTGATAGCAAGATTATGGTGTGAATTAGATAGAAAAACTATAAAGGTAAAAGATATTTTAGAGTTAAAACCCGGAGATGTAATTGTTTTAAATAAACCAAAAACTGATAAAACTGTTAAAATATATGTAGAAAATGCTTATAAATTTAAGGGTAAATTGCAACCACCTATTAAGGGTTATCATACAGTAAGAATAGAAGAAAGAATATATCCAGAAGAGGTTTAGTCTTATGGCTGATGAAAATGCGAAAAATAATAATCAAAGTCAAGAAGATTTAGCTAAAGCTTGGGAGGAAGCTTTAGCTGAGCAAAATCAGTCCCAGGAAACATCTCAATCTACACAAGGTACTTCGCAAAATGAAGAAGATATTATGAAAATGTGGCAAGATGCTATGGGAAATTCTTCTACTGATGAGACTACTTCTGCAATTGAAGTTCCAAGTTCTACGAGTGAAGCTCAAGCGGAGTTATCAGAATTACCTCCCGATTGGGAGGTTCTAGCAGATATTCCCCTTGAACTTTCAGTTGAAATAGGTGATACTGAAATGCCAATAGGGGATATAATTAAACTTCAACCTACCTCTATTATTGAACTTAGAAGAAAAATAAATGAACCTGTTGATGTAAAAATAAATGGTCAACTT
>DQVG01000041.1 GCA_015661865.1 Desulfurobacteriaceae bacterium | reverse complement strand
TTTTAATGCTGGAGTATATCCTTTATCGGGAAAATATTCATATATAGGTAGATATATAAAAATAATAATAGAATATACTAACTATTTAATAAAAATAGAAAATCCTTTAATTGCAAAATTTTTTGAAGGAAACTTTAAAGTTATTTCTAGCTTTTTGGATGATAAATCTGTAGAGTTTATGGATACAATTTTAGGTATAAAATTAAACGAGTATCCTGAGATACTTTTTGTTCATGGCTCTTATGCCTCTAATTTAACTGAGAAATTAAAATATTCTTGTTATATTTCTAAACTTCCTTTGATAAATTTTATTTCTACAGCTTCCAATTTAACAAATACAGATAATGCTTATTTTGTAAGAACTTGTGCTTCAAATTCAAAAATTATTTTTAAACTAATTTACGATTTTATCCCAAAAAACTTTATGGGAAACTTCGCTCTTTTGCATGCTCCAAATACCTATGGTTTTGATGTTTTTTTTAATTTAAAGGAAAAATTAATGTTTAATTCTCTAAAAAAATTTTTTGTCTTTTACCAACCTGTAACAGATTTAACAAATTTAAAAATTAGCGTAGAAATTTTAAAGAAAAAAGAAGTAAATTTACTAATAAGTGCATTGTATCTTCAAGATTTTAAGAAACTTTTAAAATATTTGCATGATGTGAATTATTACCCTGTTATAGTTAGTTTAACTTATGCTTATGAAAATTTTTTAAAAGATATAAAAAATATCTTTAATAAATTTGAAATTTATTATGTTGATCACCGCGGAAGTTATCTTAAGGATGATTTTTTAAAGTTAAATGAAACTTTTAAACTTAAAACTGGATTAACTTTGGATACAAACTTAGCTAGAGTATTTCAAGGTTATTTAATAGCTCTTTATCCTTTATCTTGTAAGATAAAATCTAGAAAGAAATATATTAAAATATTAAAAAATATTTATATTCCAAAAGATAAATTATTTCTTGACTGGGATGATGTTGTTTTTGAAAATTCTGAAAATATTGGAGCAAAGGTAGAGTTTAAAAGATGGATACTAACTTAATAATAAGTAATATTTTAGGATTAAAGGAAAAGTTAAAAAAACATAAAAATAAAATTTTTATATTTTTTTTAAATTTACTAGGAATAGTTGCAGTTGGATATTTTATTTTAAAAGCCTCCATTTATTTTCTTTCTCCAAGTCAATGCAAGGATTTTATAAAAGATTATCTTTTTCATTCTAAAATCCTTTATAAATTGAGCTTATCTTTAAGTGAAAATGAAAAAATAAAAGAATATATAAGTAATCAAAATTTAGAGCCATTAAAAAGTTTATTAAGTCAATTTTTTTTGCCAGATGAAAATATAAAAATGGAAATTTATAATCCTAATCTTGTGAAACTTATAGATATGCCCTTTTACAAAGAAAGTGATAAAGGATTATTTAAAGTAGTTAAAGACTTAAGTCTTCAAAAAGTTTTATCTGCTGGGGTAGGTGGGTATTTTTTAAAACCGGGAGAGTATGGATTTGAGTTTGCTGGTATAAATCCAATTTATTATAATAATCAAATAATTGGCCTTATTGAAGTAAAGCAAATTTATGATGGTCCTGTAATTGTTCCCAAAATATATAAAGAGTATATTAAATATGCTCCCATAAAGGATATTGGGGATTATATAGTTATAAATTCAAATTATGATACTAAAATTTTAAAGGATTTAATAAGGGAAAGAAAAATTTTTAAAAATGGAAAATATATATATTTAGAAAAATATAAGGACTATTATTTTATTCATCAAATTGATTTAACAAGATTTTTGATATTATTTTTAAGTACTTACATATTTTTCGCTATTTTGTATCTTATTTTAATTTGGAAATATCTTTTTGGTAAACATATAGAAACCATAGATATAAGGTATTTATCAAAAAAGCTAGAAACTGTTCCTTATATAATTTTTTCCGAAGATGGCCAAATTTTGTCTATGAATTTAGATAAATGGAAATATTATATAGATTCCCCTAAAGAATTTAAAACAATTTTGAATTTTTTAAAAAATTTAAATTTGAAAGATCCTATAGGTTTTTATGAAAATTACTTTAAAGATTTAAATTCTTATCAAGAAATATCTTTAAAGTTAAAAGATAAATTCGTTAAATTCAAAATCTTTCCTATACTTAATACTATAAAATTACTACTTTTAGAAGACTTAACAATATTTAATAAACAAATTAATAAGCTTAAAAAGGAAAAAAATCATCTTGAAGATCTTATCAATGAATTAAAACTTCTTTTAAAGGCAAAAAATAGTAAAATTGCCGAACTTAAACTTCAGCTTTATTTCCTAAAACAAAATAAAAATAAAAAAAATAATAATTAATTATGGAGACTGTTTAAATGGTTGTGGAGACGAAAGCTTTTAAGTATTCTTCAGAAACAAAAAAAGAAATTTTAGAATTTATATCCCTATTTCCCAGAAATCCCGATGCAATTTTGCTTTTTTCAAAAGATGATGTCAAAATCAATACAGTTTTATCCATTTTAAAGAATTTTTATCCTTCAACTCCAATAATTGGATCAACTGTAGAAGGAGTAATCTTTAACAAATTAGCTTATGAAACAAATAAGATGTTTTTAATTGTTGCTTTATTTTTAAAAAAGGGTAAAGTTATTCCTTTTAAATTTGAAAGAGCTACAAATAATGAGAAAAAGGCCGGGTTGTATTTACAAAGTTTGATAAGTAAAAATACCTCTTTTATCTTTTTATTTGTGGAAAGTATAGCTACAAATGTTGGAAAAATTTTAACTATATTTAATGAAAAATATAAAAATATTCCCATTTTTGGCTTTGCATCTGGAGATTCTTTAGAATTTAAAAATACTTATCAATTTTTTGATTTAAATGTATGTACTGACTCTATGGTAGGTTTAATATTTGAAGGAGATTTTTATTATGACTATATGGTAGCTTTAAAAACAAAACCCTTGTTTGATCTTATAGTTACAGAAAGTGAAGAAATTTTTATAAAAAAAATAAATAATAAGAAAGCTTTAGATTTTATTGGCGAAATTTTGGAAAAAGCAGATATAAAAGAAAAAGTTGCTTTACAATTTTTATTTGGTTTAAAAATAAAAGGTAAAAAAAGATCTTTTTCTCCAATTTCAATAAATTATGAAAAAAAATATTTCCAAGTATTGGAAGGGATTCCTTCCAATACCGAGGCTAGTTTTGTAGTTCCAGATGAAGATGAAAGAATAAATGATATAAGGCTAAAACTGGATCTATTTTCAAAGTCTGTAAACTTTTCTTATATTCAAGCTGGCTTTATAAGTTCTTGTGCAGGATGTGGAAAAATATTGTATGATGATTCTGAGGAAGAAGTAAAATATATTTGGGAAAAATTTGATAGTATACCTATATTTGGAACCTTTAATTTCGGTCCAATTTTCCCTATAAAAGATGGTAGCAAGGTTTCCAATTTCACTACTACATTTTTTGTATTTGGCGAAAAATGAATTTAAAAGATTTTATTATAAAATTTCGTAAAATAATTGTTTATAAATTTTTAACTTTTCTTATGTTTAATATAACATTTTTTCTTATTATTTTTTTTATTAATTTAAAAATAACATCAAAAAGATCAAAAGAAATAGCTACTCAAAATATAAAATATTCTTATTATCTTTTAAAAAAAAATTATAAAAAGCTTCTTGAACATATATCTTTTTTTGCTGTTTTAGATTCTAAAAAAGAACTAAAGTTTGTTATGCAACAAAATGATAATATTCATGCTTTAGTAATTTTAGATAAAAAAGGTAATATAAAAAAATTTTATAAATTTAAAAAAGGTCTTTATAACTTAAAACCTTTAGAAGAATATTTACCTATTTTAAAAAATTATAAAAAAAAGATAAATAAAAGTAACTTTTTAGTAACTCCCTTATATCCTAATTTTTTAGGTTATCAAAATAGCTTTTTAATTGGATTTCCATATTATAAAGAAAATAAACAAGAAGGTTATTTATTTGCAATAGTTGATACATCTTTTACAGGTCTTTTAAAAGATATTTATCTACTTTTATTTTCTAAATCAGATAAAATTTCATTTATAAAATATAAGATTAGTTACGATTATTTTGATAAACCCGGTATAAAAGGTATAAATATAAGCTATAAAATAGATGAAGACATATTACTTAATCACGTTTTCCATAAAACCCTTAATATTTTATTTGGAATTATTTTAGTATATATTATGATAATTTTGATGGATTTTTATTTTGCTTATAACAATGTTTACAAGGATTACAAAAATCTTCTTTTCTTTTTAAATAAAGGTTCTTTTCAATGTAATAATTTAAATTTGTATTTTACAAAAGAAATCTGCAAAAAAGTATCTCAAATTTATTCTAATCTTACATCAAAAAATGAAAAAATTAATTTATTTTTAAGCGTTTTTGATTTAATAAAAGAAAATAAAGATATAAAAACTATTCTTAAGGATATTTCTTCTCTACTAAAACTTTTTGTTTCTTGTCAAGACATAATTATTTATATTTTTGATACTGAAAGAAAAATAACTATGTTTTCAGGAAATAATAAAATAACTATTAAAGAAGATACACTGGATAAAATACGAAAAAAATTTAAAGATACAAATATAGTCCAAGAAGATGAAAATATTTATGTCAGATATTTTCTAAAACCTTTTGAAATATTTTATATTTTTACAAACTGTAAAAATTCTAATAGTGTTTACAACTTAAAAGATTTTATAGATATTATTAATTTAGCTATAATTACAGCCTTAAAATTTTATCTAAATTCAATTCAAGATCCTTTAACTAAAGCTTTTAACAGGCAAAAATTAGAGTATGATCTTTTAGAATATTTAAAATTATATAAAAGGCATAAAGATACTTTTAGTATTATTATGATAGATATTGATCATTTGAAAAATATAAATGAAGCTTATGGATATGATGCAGGAGATAGGGTTTTAAAGTCCCTTGTAAAAACTATTAAAGGCCTATTAAGAAAGGGAGATATTATATACAGATATAGTGGAGAAGAGTTTATAATTTTACTCCCTAAAACATCTTTGAAGGAAGCTGTTAAGGTTGCAGAAAAATTAAGAGAAAAATTAATGTATATTAGAGTACCTTATCAAAATAAAATAATAACTTTTCCAATTTCTTTTGGAGTTACTCAGGTAAAGGATTCTGATAGTTTAGATACTTTACTTAAAAGAGCTTACAAAGCTCTTTGTAAAGCAAAAACTAAGGGAGGAAATAGGGTAGAGTATGAGTTTTAAGTTTTTTAAATTTTTAACTTTATTTTTTCTAATTTTTACAATAGCTTTTGCAAAGACAAAACTTGTTTTTGTTTTTTCTTATAATTTAAAAGAAAAAAGCGTTTTAGATCAATATCAAGGAACCTTACAGGCTCTAAAAGATTATGGTTTTGAAAATATAGAAAAAAAACTTTTTGAATTAAATTATAGACAGTCTACTAAAAAAAGTTTTAAGGAAAAAGTAAAAAAAGTAGTATCTTTCATAAATAAAAATTATCCAAAGGTAGTTTTTATATATGATGATCCAGCTCTAATATCTTTACTTCCTTATTTAAAAGGAAAAAACTTTTTTGTAGTTTTTTCTGGAATAAATCAAAAATTATCTTTTTATAATAAACAATTTAACCTATTTGATAAACATGAAAGACCAATAGATAATGTAGTAGGAGTTTTAGAGCCCCTTTTTATAAATGAGCTTATAACAACGGGAATTTTTGTTTTTGGTAATCAAAAAAAATATCCTTTTTTAGTATCTAACGATATCACAGGTCAAGCAGTTTTATCTCAGGCTTTGGATTATTTAAAAAATAATCCTAATTATTTAAAAAAAACTACTATATATACATTTAGCACTTTAGAAAGTTATTTATCTTTTTTAAAGGATTTAAATAAAAAGAAAAATAATAAATTTTCCATTCATGCTGTATTTAAATTGAGAAAATCTAAAAATGGTTATATTGGAGCTCCTTCCATTATAAATATAACTCAGAAATATTATAATAAGGGCCTTTTGGGTTTTGCGGATACATGGGTTGAATTAGGTTTAACTTTAGGGGTGTCTTGTGATTTTTGGGATATGGGATATAAAGCTGGAGTTTTAGCTTCAAAATTGCTTCAAGGGTATCCAATTTCTCTTTTAAAAGTTCAAAAGGAAAACAAAAAGAAAATTATTATAAATTTAAATTCATTTAAAAAAATAAATAAAAAAATACCCTTAAGTTTGCTTTTTGCCTCAGATGAAATTTACTAGGGGTAATTACTGTGTTTAGAAATATAAAATATTTTTTCAAAGTAATTTTTAATATAAAAGAGAAAAAATATATTGTTATTTTATTTCTTATTTATTTACTATTTACATTAGGATTTATATATTTATTTTTTGTTAGTTATAAAAAAGATATTAGATTTAGACAAAATTTAATAACTTCTCATCAACTATCTTTAGTAAATGCAACTGCAAAGTATATTTCTTTTGTTTTAAAGGAATATAGTAATTTAAAGGAAAATGTAAAAAATGTAGTATATCTTGATTTAAAAAATAAAAAGTTTTTAATAGATAATAAAACAGTTCCTTTTTCTTTAGTAAATAAATCAGATTTAAATCAATTATTAAATATAATTAACATTCACAAACATGAAAAATTTTTTTACGAAATTGTTCCTTACTTTAATTATGGAAAATCG
>DQVG01000135.1 GCA_015661865.1 Desulfurobacteriaceae bacterium | reverse complement strand
TGGAGTAAACCTTTTACTTCCAGGTCTTCATTCTTATGCATAAAATATTTGTCTTCCCACCCCTAACCTTTTATTAAGGGGTGGGAGAATATTTATTTAAAAATATCCTCCTCAATTTCTTTTAAAATATTTGCTTTACCTTCTAAAAATACTTTATCTTTAATTTTTACAAATAAGGCTTCTTCTTCTCCCGCCTTTGGGATAACCTTTATAGAATTTTTTAAACCTTTTATATAATGACCTACAATTGAGCTAGCTACAGCTCCGCTTCCACAAGCTAAAGTTTCTCCAACTCCTCTTTCATAAGTTCTTACTTTTATAGTTTCATTATCTAGTATCTTTACAAAATTGACATTAGCATCATACTTTTCCCTAAGCTTAGGAGCAAGATTACTCATAGCTTTATCTACAAAATCATCAAAATTTTTTTCCTCTACAAAAATTACGATATGAGGAACACCGGTATTTATGTAGTAATACTTTTCATCTAAAAGGCCTATGTCAGAAATTTTCGGAATTTGGATTTTTACAAAATTTTCTTTTAAAACTTCATAGGGAACTTCTCCAGCTAAGGTCCATAAACTTCCTTTATCTGATTTTATAAGTCCAAATTTTTTTGCAGTTAAAACTGCTAGTCTTGCCCCATTTCCACAGAATTCTGCACTTGAACCATCTTTATTATAAAAATCCCAAATAAAATTTTTTTCATCTCTTGGAAAAAGAACTATAAATCCATCTACATTATGTTTATTACAAATATTTTTTATGATATTTTTTCTTTGAGAATAGTCTAAATTAAGCCAATGAGAATTTCCTTTAAAAACAACAAAACTATTTTTGCTAGCTTCTCCTACGATACCTATCATAACTATCCTCGGTTAAATTCTTGGAAAATTTTTTCTTTGTTTTCTTTAATATAATTTAAAGCTTCTTCTTTACAAGTAATTTCCCCGTCTAAAACTTTATCAAAAACTTTTTTCAAGGCAAAAGATATTATTCTATTTTGAGGAAAACCTAATTCTAATAAATCTTTTCCGGATATGACATTTTTTATATTTTTTAGTTTTAAAAGAAAATAGGAGATTTTTTTCTTTAAATCTTCTTTGTAAGCTCCTAAGAATAATAAAAATTCAGGTGGATAATTTTTTAATATATTATAAATTTCACTATTTTTATTTACTTTTGATAAAAGTTTCGCTACTTTTATAGCTTCGTCAAAAATTTGAAAAATTAGTTTTTTTTCATTTTCCGGAGCAGCCCATTTTACTAAAATCTCTTTAGCTTTTTCAAAAGGCATATTCCATAAAAACGCAGCAAAATAAGGTATAGAATAATCGACTTTTTCATTAGAAAAGGTAATTTTATGCCATATAATCATTTTTCTTAAATTTTCAAAAAGCTTAGCTTTTCCTTCGGAAAAATTAATGTCGGGATGAAGTTCTTTTAAAACTCCATATTCATAAAGCCTTCTAATAACTCTTAAAGGATTATTTTCCAAAAATATCATTTTAAGTTCATGATATATTCTTCTACCTTCTACTTTTTCTAAAACATTTAAGGAAATAGCTTGTTTTATTAAATATTCGGTTTGCTTTCCAAATTCAAACCTATATCTAACTAAAAATCTAAAGGCTCTCAGTATCCTTGTGGGATCTTCTATAAAAGATAAACTATGAAGAACTCTTATCTTTTTTTCTTTTATATCTTCAAGTCCTCCAAAAAAGTCTAATAAAAATCCAAAGTTATCTGGGGATATATCTACAGCTAAAGTATTTATAGTAAAGTCTCGCCTATATAAATCTTTTTTCAAAGAAGCTGGCTCTATTTTTGGTAAGGCACCAGCCTTGTTATAATACTCAGCTCGGGCAGTATTAATATCTATATGGAAATTTGGGGATAAAAATACTTTTCCAGATTTAAATCCAGGAGAAAATTGAGTTTTTAATTTAAAAGTTTCTTTTATTTTTTTTAAAAGTAGTTTTGCATCCCCTTCAACGACTATATCTATATCAAAATTTTCTCTATCTAAAAATAAATCTCTTACAAACCCCCCTACAATATAAGGTTTTAAACCTAAATCTTTTGCAAGTTTTCCAATTTTTTTTATGAAATCTAACAAATTTATATTATTAACTGTTTTTTTTCTTAAAACTGACTCTAACTTTTGTTTAATATTTCTTAGTTTTTTATTAGTTATTGTAAACTTATAAAATTCCTCTTCATATAAAGTTAAATCACTTTTTGTTAAAACTCCAACTACCTTATTTTCTCTATTTTTTACTATTAAAAGAGGAGGATTTCTTTTTGAAAAAATTAGATAAGCCTTATAAAGAGTATCATCTTCATATATAACTCCCACTTCTTTTTCACAATAATCTCCAACTTTAGCAAATTTTAAGTTCTCAAGTTGTTTAAATTTATCTATTAAATCTCTAGTTAAAATTCCAATAGGATTCCCATTTGAATCTAAGACAGGTAAAAAGGAAAAAGAATACTTTTCAAATAAATCTATAGCTTCCTCTATAGGTACATTTTGGTTTACATACTTTGCTGGAGAAGACATAAAATTTTTAACTAATAAGGTCTCTTTATAATAAATATCAAATAAAACTTCTCTTAAAAGAGTTTCTAACTCACTTATAGTTCTATCAGATACCGTTGCCGAAGCTGCTGAAGAATGCCCGCCTCCTTTAAAAGGAGATTGTCTTAAAATATATCCAACATCTATTTCTTCATTTCTAGATCGAGCAATAATTACATTTCTTTTTTTATCTATGTTAGTTATTAAAAAAACTGCGTCCAAATCATTTTCTATTTCAAAAAACTTAGATAGCTTAGTTGCAAGTTCCCCAGTAGATTTTTGTAAGTTTGGAAGATTTATAATTCCAACCTGCTTTCCTTTAACATCTAAAATATTTAAGTTTTCCTTAAATAAAGCAATAAAATCTAAGTCTTCTTTTGTAATTTTCTCTAGATAAGATAAACATTTTTGAATAAAATTAATTTCAGCTCCTTTTTTAAGTAAAAAGGAAGCTGCTTCAAAATCATAAGGTGTGGTCCCAGAGTATCTAAAAGAGCCGGTATCAGAATATATTCCTAAAAGTAAAGTATTTAAAATAATTTTTGGTATATAAAAATCTTTCTTCTGAGAAAGTAAATGCGTAATTATAGAAGAGCAGCTTCCAGTATTAACTTTTTTTACAAATATTTTATATCCCTTTTTTTTATACTCTTCATATCCTTTTTCATCTTTATGATGATCAAAGATATATATAATAGTTTTGTCTTTATCTAACTTTTCGAAAATTTCTTTTGGAATTCTATCTACATCGCTAGTGTCGGCAATTATTAGCTTTTCAATAAAGGAAAATTTATTTAAATCTTCTTCCTTTAAAAAATTAATAGGAAATTGATCTTGGTAATCTTTTAAAAACTGGGCTACATCTTTTTCTTTTTTTTTCGGAATATATAGATAAGAATCTTTCATAAGATAAGATAAACCTATTGCTGAAGCTAAGGCATCTAAATCGGTATTTTCATGAGGTACGATAATTTTCATAAAAATCCTCCATAAAAACTCTAATTTTAAAAGTGTACTCAAATTTGAAAAGAAAGGTAAGTTAATGACGTTGTGAAACTCCTAAAATTTATTTAGACAACTTATATCCTAACCTAGGGACAGTTTTTATAAGTTTACCTTTTTCACCTAATTTTTTTCTAAGGCGGGAAACATACACATCTACAACTCTTGAATTTTCATCCTCATCTTGCCAAAACTTTTGTAAAAGTTCTTCTTTAGATAAAACTTTTTCGGGATTTTCTAGAAAATATTTTAAAAGCAAGTACTCAGTCTTTGTTAAATCTTTATATTTTCCATTTACCTTTACTTGTTTTTTTTCTAGATCTAGCTCTATTCCTTCGTAACTTAAAGTTTTTCTATCTAGTATGTGAGCTCGTCTTAATAAAGCTTTTACTCTTAAAATAAACTCTCTTAAAGAAAAAGGTTTTACAATATAATCATCTGCTCCTTTTATAAAACATGTAAACTTTTTATTTTCATCTTCTAAAGCGGTAATCATTATAATTGGCATATCTTCTTTTATTTTCCTTATTTTTTCAATAAGCTCCTCTCCGGATATTTCTGGAAGCATAATATCTAAAATAACTAGGTCATATTCGTGCAAATTTTTCTCTAAAACTTTTCTTCCATTGTAAACAACATCAACTTCAAAGTTTTCTTTTTTTAGATTATACTTTAAAATTTCAGATAAATCTTTATCATCTTCAACAAGAAGGATTTTTATCATCTTTTTTAACCTCATTTAACTATATTAAATGTTTATCAAAATTTTTAACAAATATTTTACAAATATTTTACAAAATATATGTTTTAATAACAAACTTTAAAAATTTAATTTTTAGAAATAAGCAATTTCTGGTAAAATTTAATTTAGTTTATAGAAATCAAAAATATAAAGAGGTGATAAATTTGAGACATTTTATTTCTATATTAGATATTAGCTCGGAAGATATTGAAGGTTTAGTTGATTTATCATTTTATTTAAAAATGAAAAAAAGATTTGGTAAAAACGAAAAAAGCTTGAGAGATAGAAATTTAGTTTTGATATTTGAAAAACCTTCAACTCGGACTCGTTTGGCCTTTGATTTTGCGGCTCAAGAGTTAGGGATGAATACAACTGTAATAGATAAAACTTCCTCCCAACTTGGAAGAGGAGAACCTTTAATAGATACTTTTCGAGTAATAGAAAGATATGCAGATGCAGTAGGAATTAGAACATTTAAGCAAAAACCTTTAGAAGAAGTTTCTAAACTAATTTCCATCCCTATAATAAATGCTTTGACAAATGAAGAACATCCCTGTCAAACTATAGCAGATTTACTAACGATAAAAGAAAAAAAAGGAAAGAAAAATATAAAAGTGGCTTATTTAGGAGATGGAAATAATGTTTGTAACTCTCTTTTAGTTGGTTGTGCTAGTTTAGGAATAGATATTTTTGTAGCAACTCCTGAAGGTTATGAACCAAATAAAATTTATGTGGATGAAGCTAAGCTGCGTGCTAAAAAAAATAATACTAAAGTAGTAATAACTAATGATCCCATAGAAGCTGTTAAAGATGCAGATGTAATTTATACTGATGTTTGGATCTCTATGGGAGATAAAGAAAAAGATATAGATAAATTTAAACCTTATCAAGTAAATAAAAATTTAGTAAAACATGCGAAAAAAGATTTTATCTTCATGCACTGCTTACCAGTTCATAGAGGAAAAGAGGTAACTGAGGATATATTAGAAAGTTATCACAGTGTAGTTTTTGACCAAGCTGAAAACCGTTTACATACCCACAAAGCTATTTTACTTTATGTTTTTGAAGTTTAGATTAAGAATGTTGCAAAAGGAAAAAATTAATTGAAATGAGAAAATATAATATTTTATAACTAAGTTTTTATATTCTAACCATTTTTAGTTAAGGAAACTCACCTTATGCTAATAGGAATATTAGGTAGTGGAAGATTTGGAACAGCGTTAACCTTAAGTTTAGCTAGTAAGTTTCAAGTAGTTCAGTGGATACGTAATGAAAGTTTATATAAGCATATCTTAACTTATAGAGAAAATATTACTTATGCCCCAGGTTATAAATATCCAGACAACATAAAAGTAGTTAATTCTCTGGAAGAATTTTCTAAATTTACAAGAGATCAAGTTGTTATATCTGCTTTACCTGCTCAAGTTAGTTTTGATATTTGGAAATCTTTAAAAAATTATGATTTTAAACCTAAATATTTTATATGTGCTTCTAAAGGTATTGATTTA
>DQVG01000058.1 GCA_015661865.1 Desulfurobacteriaceae bacterium | reverse complement strand
TTGGAAAATCAACCTTTTTTAAAATCAAAAGGAGAAATAGAAAAGGAGCTTCAAAAAACTTTTGAAGCTAAATTATTTTTAAAAGAATTTGAATATCCCTTAAAAAATTTACCTAATATAACTCATTTGAAAAGCAAACTTCAAGTTGCAGGTAGTTTATTTTCCCGAAAAGAAATTAGTGATATTTTAATTTTATTAAAAGAAGGTATTAAAGTAAAAAGAAATCTTAAAAAATTTGAAAGATTTAATAATTTAAAACAAATTTTAGAAAGTTTACCAGATTTTGAGCATATTTTAGAATTTTTATCTTCTAAAATAGATGAACGTGGATTTATCTTAAATTCAGCTTCTTTAAAATTAGAGTCTTTAAGAAATCAAATTAAGGAGTTAGAAAAAACTATAAAAGACCTTTATTCTAATCTCTTTTCAAAATATCCTAATCTTTTTCCCGATAGAATTATAAAAGTTATAGATGGAAAATATGTGGCTTTAGCTAAACCAAATTATGGTCAAAGCATAAAAGCCAATTTAATAGAAAAAGCTTCATTTAATGTCTATATTGAACCTAAAAATATAGCTCCTTTAAATGCAAAACTTAAAAAGTTAATCTTAAAAGAGGAAGAAGAAGAAGAGAGAATTTTAAAAGAAATTTCTACCTTTTTAACAAAAGTCGGAGATAAAATTTGGCAAGTTTTTAAAATTTTAGAAACTTTAGATTTTTATATGGCAAAAGGTTTATTTGCTTTGCTTACAAATTCCAATTTCCAAAAGCTTTCTAACAAATGGGATGTTAAAAAAGCTCGCCATCCTTTAATTGAAAGAGCCGTTCCAATAGATTTAAAATTGGAAAAGGGACTTATTATTACTGGGCCAAATACTGGCGGAAAAACTGCAGCCTTAAAAACTTTTGGATTATTTGTTCTTTTAAATCAACTTGGATATCTTTTACCAGCTCAAGAAGACAGTGAAATTCCTATATATGATAATGTATTTGCAGATATTGGAGATAAACAAGATATTTTAGCTAATTTATCTACGTTTTCTTCTCATATAAAAAATATTTCTAATATATTAAAAAATGCCACAGACAAATCTCTCGTACTCATAGATGAACTAGGTACAGGAACAGATCCAATAGAAGGAGCTGCCTTAGGTATAGGGATATTAAAATACTTGGAAAATAGAAATATTTCTTGTGTAATTACAACCCATTACTTCCCTATAAAAGTTTATGGTCTTAAAAGCTCTTATTTTCAAACTGCAAGTGTAGCTTTTGATGAAAAAACTTTAAAACCTTTATATAAGCTAATTTATAATACTATTGGAGAGTCTTATGCCTTTCATATAGCTAAAAAGTGGGGACTACCTGAGGAAGTTTTAAAATATGCCCAAGAATTTTTAGAAAAAGAAGAAGGTTTAAAAAATGTAAAAGATTTAGGAAAAAAACTTGAAAAGTTAATAATAGAATATGAAAACCACAAAGAAAGGTTAAAAGAACTAGAAAATAAATTAAAAGAAAAAGAAGAAAAATTAAAAGAAAAGGAAAAGCTTTTAAAAGAGGAAAAAATAAACGAGCTAGATAAGCTTATAAAGGAACTTCGTCAAAAAAGATATTTAACCAAAGCTGAAGAGAAAAAATATAAAGAGAAATTAGAAAAATTTGAGGAGAAAGAAGTTCAAATAAATTATGAATTTAAAGTAGGAGATAAAGTTAGAGATAAATTAAGCTTAAAAACTGGAACAATAATAGATGTTAATTTAAAAAAGAAAATTGCAACAGTTAGTTTTGGTAATATAAAAATGAAGGTAAAATTTAGTCAACTAGAACCTATTTTTGGAAAAACTTCTCAAGATATTGAAAAAATATCAGTAGTTTCAAATGTAAAACCTCCTCCTTTTGAATTAAAACTTTTAGGTAAACGCGTATCGGAAGCTTTAGTTGAAATAGAAAATTACTTAGATAAAGCTTCTTTAGCAGGCTTAGAAAAAGTGAAAATTATTCACGGTTTAGGAACCGGAGCTTTAAAAGAAGCTATTTGGGAGTATTTAAAAACTTCCCCTTATGTAAAAAAATTTTATTCGGCTCCTCCTCATGAGGGAGGAAACGGAGCTACTATAGTTGAGTTAAAGTAGAAAATAGTTTAATAAAATTTATTAAATATAATTATCTAAGTTATAAAACAAACAGGTTTAGGTATGATATTTAAACCCGTTTAAGTAATCTAATAACATTATAAAAAGCAAAAACAAAAGAATAAAATAAAAAGGTAATAACCTTATCTTTAAAGGAAAATTAATAAAAATTTATGTTTATAAAATTTATAAAATTAAAAATTTAGGCGTGCTACAAAATCAAAGGTTTTAATTTAAAATACTACAACACTTTCACTATAAAATGATTTTAAAAGAAGAAAATATAGAAAATACAAAGATTTTCTATACTATAAAACACGCAATCTACTTTGGAAAAATTTATCCAAAATGGAAAAAAGTTCATTTTCCGGGGAAATATAAAAAAGTTGCTTTTAAATTAGAAGATGAAATTATAAAAGATCTAAAAAATAATAATTATGTAGATAACCGCCTTTTTCACTTTTTTAAACGAAAATATATTAATAACAAATCTTTTTTAAAACATCCTTATGAACTCGACATATACTTTAATAAACTTTTAGATGATAAAAATGCATTAGTATATTACTTTAAATTTAATAATTTAATAAGAATTAATATTACAAACTTTTTACTTTTTGGCATACTTGAATCAGATGGAACCAGAGTTTCTTTAATATTCCCAGATTCATCTTTAGCAGTTTTTGAATGCTTAAGAAGATGGAAAGCTAATTATGTTGGTAAACTTGAAAAGTATATTACATAAGTTTTTGGAGAGATAATAAATGAAAATATTTTTTAAATATTTAGTAGTTATTTTTTTATTTACTTATGGTTTGACTAAAGAGTTACTGTATCCTGTATCCCGTCAAGAATTTCTTTATTTAATAAAAAACCATTTAAATGCTTTACTTGAAAATAAGAATAAAAATTCTACAGAAGTTAAATATAAACTTACTACTTTTTATATGAGCTTACCTGAAAAGATTTATATACCTTTAGACTATAAAATAGAAATAAAACTTAAAGATAAGCTTTCCAAAACTTGTCAAAACTTTAACGTAAGAGTTTATGTCCCGGTAGGAAATAAAACGTATGCAAACTTTCTTGGAGTATTTTGTTATAAAACTTATGTAAGAGCATATAAAGCTAATAGATTTATAAAAAGAGGTGAGATAATTACCTTATCAGATATATCTCCCACCTACGTTCCAAGCTCTCAAAAAAATTATGTTTTAAGCAGTAAAAAGGATATTGTTGGTAAAGAAGCTAAAGTAAATATACGAGAAAGTCAAGTTATATACAAGCATTATTTAACCAAACCTAAGCTAGTAAAAAGAGGGGATACTATTCATTTAATTGCCTATAAAAACGGTATATTTGTAGATATTCAAGTAATAGTCTTATCCCCTGGAGGGAAAGGAGATTTTATATATGTAAAAAATCCTTCTAGTGGAAAAGTTTTAAAATGTAAGCTTATTAGTAAAAATATATGTTTATTTGAAGATTTTTAAATATGTAGGCTAACCATCCTAAAATAACTAACTTTAAATACCTCAAAGTTAAAAATTTTTACTAGCTTTTCATAGTTTTTATACTTATAAAGTTATAAAGATTTTTGTTATTTTATTTAAATTTATTTAAATTACTATTACTTTTGTTTTTTATAAATTACTAAGAATCCTTAATAATTTTTATAAAAATTTTTTTTCATATAATCATAAGCGTGCCCGGGGGGACTTGAACCCCCGACCCCCAGGTCCGGAGCCTGGTGCTCTATCCAACTGAGCTACGGGCACGTATTTAGTATTTACACTAAATTACTCATTTCTAAAAGAGGTAACATAATAGCAATTACAATAAGACCAATTATTATTCCTAAAAACAAAGTAATTGCAGGTTCTAAAAATTTTAAAAGAAAAGTTATCCTTTCATTTATTTTAGTAGAAAAATAATTTGATAAAGATTCTAAAGTTTTGTCAAGCTTAGCAGTTTCCTCTCCTACAAGAACTAAGGAACAAATAAGCTCATCGAAATTTTCTTCTTTTAAAGCTTGAGAAAAGGGAACTCCTTTTAAAACTTTTTTAGAAACTCTTTTCAGTTTTTCTTTTATATAAGTATTTGTACATAAATCCAAGGCCTTTTCAATAGCTCGTTTAAAATTTACTTTGCAGTTTAGCATTAAAGATAAATAAGAGAAAAAGTTATAAAGCTCCCTTAGATAAATAAGTTTACCAAAAATAGGAAGTTTCAATAGAGCATAATCAAATTTTTTTCTATATTTTCTTTTAATAAAATATAGGAAAAAGAAAATAGATAAAAATATAAAAAGAATAAAACTTATATTTAGGCTAATAAAATTAGAAATTGCAATTAATCCCTTTGTAAGAAAAGGTAATTCTGCTTTTGAAGCTTTAAAAACTTTTGCTATTTGAGGAACAACATAAGACATAAGAATATATAAGATAAAAAAAGCTGTAATTAAGGTAAATAAAGGATAAGCTAAAGCTGATTTTATTTTAGATATTAAGTTTTGAGATTCTTCCAAAAATTGAGCATATCTTTGAATTATACTTCCAAGTTTATTAGTTTCCTCTCCAATTTCTATTAAGATTGGAAGATCTTTACCAAAGATATTTTCATGCTTCTTAAAAGCCTCGCTTAATTTTTTACCTGAAGTAAGCTCATATTTTATTTCTTTAATAGCTATCAAAAGTTTTTTATTAGAAATAGAATTTTCTAAAATTTCCAAAGCTTTTTTAGCATCTATTTTAAGTTCTAAAAGTAAACCTAAGTTTTTTAAAAACAAAATAACATCATTTTTTGATACCCTAGAAAATAAACCTTCTTTTTCTTCTATAATTTCAATTGGATAAATACTTTGTTTTGTTAGCTCCTCAATAGCCTCTTCTGAAGATTTGGCATAGATATATCCTGTTTTTGAGTTTCCACTTTGATCTATAGCTTTATAGAAAAAGAGCATTTTTTACTGACCTTTTAATACAATATCATCTTTTGTATTTAAAACCTGATCCGGTCCAGCTGATATAAGAATATAAGCCT